>NZ_JBBCWZ010000018.1:0-52138 GCF_037145695.1 Acinetobacter sp. USHLN143 | reverse complement strand
AAGGCTGTTATAGCGCTTGACAAGACGCTGATCCAGGCCAGAGATGTTAAATTGAAGAGCATGCTCTTCAATTTAACGCAAAGTTCAGGAATTGTGTAGATACCTATGCCTTTTAGGAGAGGGAAATTCAATACTGAACATATGATTTCAATAATTTATAAGTTCCCTCGATAAGGAATCAAAACTCCCCACGCTCCTGTCTTTCCAGCATTAACTGTTTGAGCTGCATGCGCGGCAAAGTAAACCAGAGTGCAATCAGAATCAAAGAGGCAGCACAGTAGGCCCAGATATCGTAGGCTTCATACGCCATCCTTACTGCTTCAATCACCACAAAAAAGCTGAGCATCAGGATAATAGAAACCGTCGCAGCCACCGTGCCTTTGGACACTTCAGAAGACATTAATGCAAAACGATACAGCACCGAAAAACTCACACCCTCACCCAGACTGATACAAGTGGTGCCGATAATCAGACAATGACTAAAATATTCTGGAATCAATAAGCCCATCATCAATAAACCGGTACCCAGCAACATCAGTGGCAGACCCAATAATACGGTTTTGCCCAGCGGTATTTTATCGATAATTTTTAGCAGAATCAGATTACCTGCAATCAGGCCGCCCAAGACCGGAAACTGCGCCAGACCATATTGCACGCTACTGAATCCAAATTGCTCGACCAGAATCACGGGTGACAGGGCAATCCATAACATCAAGGGCAGACTCACCAAAGGCAAGGCTACAGTCATGATCACAAAGCGTTTATTTTTTAAAACCTGTTTAAAGTCATCCAGAATATAGCTGACCGGCTGTCTGGGAATACTGACTTTCAGGTTTGGCATTTTGGCTTTCAGGCCGAACCAGCTCAGAAATGACAGAAATGCGATACCGATAAAGCCCCAATGCCAAGAGATATGATCAATCATAAAGGCACCCAGCACTGGTCCTAGCAAAGGTGCCAGCAAAGACACATTGGCCATCAGTGCCATGACTTTGATGGCATCACGTTCTTCAAAGCTTTCCTGAATGGCGGCATAACCAACGGCGGTAATAAAGGACAGGCCAAAGCCCTGTAAAAAGCGCAGGAATAAGAAACTTTCGATATTGGGTGTTAATAAAATAGCCAGACAGCTAATCGTGAAAAATGCCACACCACCCAGCAGTACCATTTTACGTCCAAGACGATCGGACAAAGGTCCCAGAATCGCTGCGACAAATGCCCCACCCAACAGGAAAAAGGACATGGAGGATGGTGCCCATGAACTACTTACGCCAAAATCACGGGTAATCGCCAGCATGGCCGGTTGAATCAGGTCATTACATATATAGACTGAGAATTCAAACAGGACCAGTGCCAGCGGGAACATAAGTGTGGCACGGGTCAGTTTTTGGGTGTGGATATTTTGCATGGGAGTTTTTATTGTCAGTCTGCCCGTTTTAACAGACTGAACTTTGTCTAAAATAGAAAGAAATAATTTTAGCAGATGAGATATTCAAACGCTCTGAATAAATATAACTGATCGTAGAGATAATCTTCCAAATAAAAAAGCGCATCCTCTAGATACGCTTTTAACCAAAATCTGTCTAAAGATCAAACACTATTATGGACAGACTGCTTTCTGGAAAGTCTTGGTATTTGAACCTCGTGCACAACGATACAACTTCTCGGTATTTTCCAGCATCCAGCTGTTATCTTCCCGTTTAAAATAATAAATGGTCTGTACTGAACGTACCGAATCATCCATTAACCCAGTTTCAGTGACTTTGACCTGTCCAATCGTGGGCGACTCTACCTTGTCAAAGAACTGGCGCAACTCAACTGTTGCCAGTTCCTTACGCAAGTCCGGTCTTAATTGTAAAACCTGTTCCAAAGGCGTATCCGAAGATGACTGTACCTTTGCAATGACCTGTTGAGCAGTTGCACAGCCTGAACCCAATATACCAAAAGCGAGAGTTGCGACTGCCAATATCCGGAACATATTATTTAACCCTTTATCGTCATTCTTATTCCAACCTATCATGCCGAGCTTCTTAGTACAAAACCATTTAGACTCTGTAACTGTCTTTACACAGCAATAAAAAAGCGCACCTTTCGATGCGCTTTTTTCAATTCCGACCGATTAAAGATCGAAAAGTTTACCCGGATTCATGATGCCATTTGGATCAAACACTTTTTTCAGAGCTTTCATATATTCAATTTCTTCCGCCGAACGCGAATATTCAAGATATGGCTTCTTGGTCATGCCCACACCATGTTCCGCAGAAATTGAACCGTCATATTTTTTCACGGTATCAAAGACATACTTGTTCACCACCTGACATTTGGCAAAGAATTCATCTTTAGACAAATCAGCAGGTTTTAAGATATTTAAGTGCAAGTTACCGTCACCGATATGACCGAACCAGCAGATTTCAAAGTCTGGGTAATTCGTCGATACAATCGCATCAATTTCTTTAATGAATGCAGGAACGTGCGTGATCAGAACGGAAATGTCATTTTTGTATGGAATAAATGGCGCGATAGATTCAGAAATATCTTCACGTAAACGCCATAAACTTTCTACCTGATCCAGGCTTTGGCTCATTACGCCGTCCAGTACCCAACCTTGTTCCATGCAATGCTCGAAGATTTCCATCGCCTTGTCCATAATCGGCTCAAACGGCGCTTCAAACTCAAGCAATACATAGAATGGGCATTCAGTTTCAAATGGACGTTGCACGTGACCATGGGCCAAGACTTTCTGCATCGCCAGTTCACCAAAGAACTCAAATGCAGTCAGGTCAATTTTCGCCTGGAAGGCATGCAATAACGGCATGATCGCATCAAAGTCAGGTACACCCAGTACCATCACTTGCAGGTCTTGCGGTTGACGTTCAAGCTTGATTTCCGCTTCCGTCACCAGACCCAGCGTGCCTTCACCACCAATAAATAAATGTTGTAGCGCATAACCGGTTGCATTCTTGATCATACCTTTGTTCAGACGCAATACATCGCCCTTACCCGTCACAACGGTCAGGCCAAGTACCCAGTTACGGGTCATGCCGTATTTAATCACTTTGATGCCGCCAGCATTGGTGCCGATGTTACCGCCAATTTGCGATGAACCTGCCGAAGCAAAGTCAACTGGGTAATACATGCCCTGCTCTTCAGCATAGTTCTGTAACTGTTCAGTCACCACACCTGCCTGTACGCGCACCATACGATCTGCCGGGAAAAACTCCAGAATCTGGTTCATCTTGTCCATGCTGACCACGATCTCGCCATTGGCTGCGACTGCACCTGCAGAAAGACCGGTACGACCACCCGATGGAGTCACTGCAACATTAAATTGGTTCGCCAGTTTTACGATGTCTTGAACTTGCTCAGTTGACGACGGAAAAACGACGACTGACGGGTTTGGATCAAAGTGCTTCGTATGATCGCGACCCCAATTCTGGAGGCTGTCCGTATCGGTTTTAATACGGTTTTCACCCACAATTGCAGTCAATTGGTTCAATAACTCAGGGGTTAAAGCGACTGGAGCATTCATCGTTTGCAGACCTAGCATGATTTAAACAAGAGAGACTTCGCTGGTTCATTTGCACATTTTTTATGCATAAAAACATGGATACAAATCAGGCGAAACATGATTATTAAAGCACCGGATCACGCTGCTTTAAAAGCATGGCGCAATATTATAAGCTATTTTTTGGTGTTTCCTGCGAAAAATGACAATTTTGATAATATACCTTTGAAAATGCAGATTTAAATCAACCATCATGATCATTATTATCAATATATCTTGCCAGAATAGCTGATGTGAGGGTCATCAAGGAAATGTATAAGTGCGCTTTTCCTGTGCTATTATACCGCGACTAAATTTGGCCTTTGTAGCGGAGCCGTAATGAGCCAACATCTATCTCTACCTAAAGATAAAATCCGTTTCTTGTTGTTAGAAGGCGTTCACCAGAATGCAATCGACACTTTAAATGCTGCTGGATATACCAACATCGACTATCGTAAAACTGCGCTTGAGGGTGAAGCGTTGAAAGAAGCGATTAAAGATGCGCACTTCGTCGGTATTCGTTCCCGTACTCAATTGACTGAAGAAGTCTTTGAAGCTGCGAACAAACTGATTGCTGTCGGTTGTTTCTGTATCGGTACCAACCAGGTGAACCTGGACGCTGCAATGCGTCGCGGTATTCCAGTCTTTAACGCACCTTACTCAAATACGCGTTCAGTCGCTGAACTTGTACTTGCTGAAGCAATTCTTCTTCTACGCCGTGTACCTGAAAAATCAGCAGACACTCACACAGGCGGCTGGAACAAATCTGCAGTTGGTTCGTTCGAAACACGTGGTAAAACTTTAGGTATCGTAGGTTACGGTTCAATCGGTTCACAACTTTCTGTACTTGCTGAAAGCATGGGTATGAAAGTGATCTATTTCGATACAGTGACTAAATTGCCTTTAGGTAATGCACGTCAAGTCGGTAGCTTGGGCGAACTTTTGGCAAATGCCGATGTGGTTTCTTTACACGTTCCTGATGTTCCGTCTACACGTAACTTCATGACCAAAGATCAGTTCGCGCAAATGAAAGAAGGTTCGATCTTCATTAACGCGGCACGTGGTACCTGTGTCGTGATCGAAGATCTGGCGGATGCGATCAAATCTGGTCATATTGCTGGTGCTGCGGTAGATGTATTCCCGAAAGAACCTAAGGCGAACGGTGAAGAATTTGTTTCTCCACTGCGTAACCTGCCAAACGTGATCCTGACTCCGCACGTGGGTGGTTCGACCATGGAAGCGCAAGCGAACATCGGTCTGGAAGTAGCTGAGAAATTTGTAGCTTATTCTGATAAAGGTATGACTTTATCTGCGGTGAACTTCCCAGAAATCGCATTGCCATTGACTGAAGGCAAACACCGTTTACTGCACATCCATCAAAATATTCCAGGCGTATTGTCTAAAATCAACAACCTGTTTGCTGAACAAGGCATCAACATCTCTGGTCAGTCACTGATGACTAAAGGCGATGTCGGTTACCTGGTGATGGATGTCGATGCTGCTGCATCTCATGAAGCACTTGATATGCTTTCGAATGTTGAAGGTACAATCCGCGCACGCGTATTGTTCTAATTCAATATTGTAGAAAAACCACAGCTCTCGGGCTGTGGTTTTTTGTTTTTAAGGTTTGTATTTTTAAACCTTTTTCAGCTTATGCTGCTCTTCCGCTATTCGAGCAATCGAAACCTATTTAGTCATGCTGAATTTTAAAATCGCACCGATGGTGCAAGCGCCGCTGATTCTGTTGATCGCCATGATCAGTATGCAAAGCAGTGGCTCCTTTGCCAAATATCTGTTCGGTCAATTTCCCATTCTGACTATTTCCGCAATGCGTCTGCTGTTAGGCGCTATGATTTTGGCACTGATTTTTAAAATTTGGAAAATCCATTTCAGACAGATCAAGTGGCCGGCCATTATCAGTTATGGCCTTGCCCTGGCTGGCATGAATCTACTGTTTTACCTGTCGATTGATCGCCTGCCGCTGGGGATTGCCGTCTCTTTTGAATTTATTGGCCCCTTAAGTGTTGCCCTGTTTTATGCACGTCAGAAATTCGACTTTGTCTGGGTCGGACTGGCGATTCTAGGGCTAATTCTACTGTTCCCTTTTGATCAGGCTGCCCAGCCGCTTGACCCGATTGGGATGGCATTCGCCTTGGGTGCAGGTGCCTGCTGGGCCTTATATATCGTTGCCGGCCAAAGACCTTCAGGCGTTTCTGGCAATCATACTGTCTGCTTAGGCATGTTTGTCGGCATGCTGGTACTGATGCCGATCGCACTCTTTGCAGGCATGCCGGCACATACTTTTGAACCGATGAGTTTGTTGTATTTTGTGGCTTTGGCAGTACTGGCTAGTGCACTGCCTTTCACTCTAGAAATGATCGCACTGCGTAATTTAAGCGCACTGAGTTTCGGTACCTTGATGAGTTTGGAACCCGCCATTGCCGCACTCTCAGGCCTATTTTTTCTGGGTGAAACCTTGTTGTGGACACAGTGGCTGGCATTGGCCACGATTATCAGTGCTTCGGTAGGCTGTACGGTGACGACCCAAAGACAAAAATCTTGAATAAAAATAAAGGCGCTAGAGCGCCTTTATTTAAGATCACTTATTTTCAAATTTTAACGTGGTGTTGCGTCTTTAATCGCAGTATTTAATACAGTCGCTGCTGTCGCATTATAGCCATCACATCCAGAGGCAAGCTGATCATACATATATTCTGTCCATTTGATCATTAAAGAAGTTACACCTTCTTGTTTATTCAAGTCATCCAAGGCAGCCTGTTTTGATTGAGCAATATAGTCGTCGTGATCAATATGTTCCCCATGTTCCGAGAAATCAACTGAATAAATTCCGCCTTGATATTCGATCGCACCGAAATATTTGTAATATTGCATAGCATCGTCTTTATATTCTGCCTTTTTATATTTCAAGTTAGCCATCGTGTCATCTAGAATCGTTTTTGCCATTTCTTGGACAGACTGCTGTGCCTGCCATTCAGCAAGTGTGCTAAAGCCAGTTTTTACTTCCGGATCAAATTCAATATATTCTTCTTCAGGATGTTCAGCCAGAAGACGGAAACATTTAGAGCCATTTGGGAATTTGCGGGCCTTCTGCAAATCGACAAAATTGGTTGCAAACTCATTATAGTATTTACGCTCAGCTGTCGTATTATCACTGTTAAAGAACACAACACTCTGGTCGCGGGATCATCATACATTTTCACCACAGCAATATTGGTACGTTCAGTTAATGCTTTACCAGACAGGTCATACCACGCTATGTGTCGATGATTGCTGATATTGTTCTCAGGTATCGTCACAGGACGACTTTTAAATTGAGTCGTCGTATTTTCTAATATTTTTTCCAGCTTATAACCTAATGCTGTACGGGTGCGATCTGCAGGGAACACCCCTTTTGTTGTGACATAAGTTGAGAAGACCATATCTTCTTCAAGATCGTATTCAGTATCAACAGCGCTGTTATTATCCGCATATAATATGCCGTCAGTAATTTTATTTTTATGACTGGCTAATAGAAGTTTTTGCGATTCCATCTCTGATCCATCAATATTCGGTAAGTTGAATTGATAGTTATAGAATTCAGAAATGGTGTCTGATGCTCCATCACCCGGGGTTCCAGGATTGGTCGGTGCCGGTTGACTAGTGACTGGTTCATTATTATCAGAACTATCGGAGCCACCACCACATGCTGCCAGCATGCAGCTGAAAATGGCGCAAGAAAGTATTCTTAATTTCATTATTATCTACCTTAATTATTTGATATTGTTATTTTAATTCTGTCCATAAACACGGAATCCAAGGTGTTTTCATTGTTATTTTAAAGCTAACCCGAATCACGGGGTCTAAGATATTTTAATAAATATAAAAATAAGATCAATTTAAAAATTGATTAATTTGTAACCGCAATTACATAGAAGATTAACTTTGAATTTAAAATCTTTAGGTATTTGATCGGACCAAAACTTAACTTGATTGAATCAAAATTTAAGTTCGCCTCGGCAAAATATTTCCTTGCCCTACTCATTAAAAATTAACCAGTTTGCTATAATTTCATTTCCTCCTATTTCTCATTTTCACCCGCTCTGGGTAGAAGCTGCTTCCATGCCAAACGCCCAACTCCTTGCTGTATTGTTCATGGTATTATCCATGACCTCCTACCAGATTAGTGCATCTTTTGCCAAACAGCTGTTTAGTGTGCTGGATCCGATTACTGTGACCATTTTAAGGCTGTGCTTTGCAGCAATTATTGTTGGGGTAATGTTCCGTTCCTGGAAAATTATTTCCCGTTTGCCTTTTTTGAAATGGCGGGATTTGCTCTGCTATAGCGCCGCTTTAGGGGTCATGAATATTTTATTCTACCTGTCCCTCGGAAGATTACCGCAGGGAATTGCGGTAGGACTAGAATTTATTGGTCCGCTCGGCCTAGCCCTCATTTCGATTAAACATCGTAGTGACTATATTTGGGTATTAATGGCCATTTTAGGCATCGCACTGATGGTGCCATGGGGACAGGCCAATAGCAGTAATTTCGACCTGCTCGGCGCCGCCTGTGCTTTAGGTGCGGGTTTATGCTGGGCACTGTATATTTTCTTTGGGCAACGTGTGGTTCAGCAAAATATCGGTATGCATGCACTGACTATTGCGATTAGCATTTCAGCCCTGTGTCTGCTTCCGATTGGGCTCTATAACAATGCGCCCGCATTGATTGATACGCAACATTGGGGTAAAGCCGTTGTCATTGCGGTTCTGGCCACAGCGATTCCCTATGCGCTGGACTTAAAAGCTTTGCAGCATTTAAACAAGACCAGCTATGGCACCCTCTCCAGCCTGTCACCAGCTTTGGCAGCACTGACCGGTTTTATGCTATTGGGGGAGAAAATTACGTATCTTCAGACGGTAGCATTAGTCTGTATCATGCTGGCCTCTGTCGGTGTGACCGTACGTGCCGCCCGTCAAGGATCGGCAGAAAAGAATGCCTAAAAGGCTTATTGGAATTTGAATAACTAATTAAATATCCTATCCATTCTGTGTTTTTACTTGCTTTGAAAGCAAAATATAGAAGGTAGGTAAATTGGCATAAAAAAGATGGCACTACAGGCATCTTTTTTATTTATTCGACTTGAATTTAAAGCTTAGCTTTGTACCAGCATATCTTTTTTCATGTCTTTATAATGCTGGTATTCATTCTTGTACTGCACTGCTAAAGCGGTCTTTTGCTCTTCTCCCAGAATTTTACCAGCTTGCTGAAAGAAACCATGTTCCTCTTCTTTTAAGTGATGATGCACCTTTTCGGAAAGTTTTTTGGCCATGGCAATCCAGCCCGGATTACTCAATTCAGTTGCAGTTAATTCCTCAATCATTTCGTCCATTTCATGATGTTCGGCCAAGGCATGGCGGGTAATATTCAGGCCTGAATCGGTCATCATCAAGGGGATATAAAAATAACGGTCTTCCGCAGCCTCATGGGCAAATAATTCATTTTTGAGTTGCTTGAACAGCTCGCGGCGTTCTGCTGTATCCCCGGAAGTCTGTAATAGTTTTTCTGCAAGATCACGCTGAATCTCATGACTCTCTCTTAATGCTTCAAAAATAGTCGTCATTCCGATATTTCTCCGATTGTTTTATTTTTAATATCATTGATTCTAGAAGATTTTCAGAACAGGTTCAGACCCAGTTTATAAAGTGATTTGTTAAGAAACTTTAATATCGAGAATGATTTACATCGGGTTTATATCTAAAAAAACATCTGGTATGCCATCCGGCAAATCAGCAGACTGACCAGAATCAGGAATAAAATCCGGATAAAGCCACTGCCATATTTAAATGCCAAACGCACCCCGACCAAGGAACCACAAATATTGGCTACCGCCATCATTGTCCCGACCATAAACAGCACATTGCCACTAGGAATAAAAAAGCTTAAGGCGGCCAGGTTGGTAGTGAAATTGGCAATTTTCGATAAGGCCGATGCATGCAGGAAGTCGACGCTCAAATAGCGAATAAAAAAGAAAATAAAGAAACTACCGGTGCCCGGACCAAAGATACCATCATAAAAGCCTATCGCCAGACTGCCCAAAGCGGCCAGAATCAGCATTTTCCGATTCAGTTTTTGTTCGGTATGCACCTGGCCGAACTGTTTTTTCATCAAGGTTTGACATACTCCCCTCACTTTCATTTTACCTCAAGTGGGGGGATTCTAAAAGCAAAAGCTCTTAGGTGACTTCCTCACGGATTTCACTTGCTTTCTGCTTCACAGGGCGACCTTTACCGCATCGCCCCTCCACAGACAAAACGGCATGTCCTGCCGCTAAAATGTTGCGAGAAGCGTTAATATCCGCATTCTCGCTAAAGCCACATTCAACACACTCAAATTTAGATTGAGTTTGTCTATTCTCTTTCGCTACATGACCGCATGAGCTACAAGTTTGACTTGTATATCTAGGGTCAACTTTAACGAGTAAACCACCTCGCCATTGTTGCTTATACTCCAATATTTTGACAAGCATTGACCAACCTTGATCAAGAATTGATTTGTTCAAGCCTGACTTGGCTTTCACATTCTTTCCTTTGTTCTCGATTGTACCTTTTGCTGACTTCGACATATTGGCTACTTTTAAGTCCTCAACTACGATCATTGCGTGGTTTTTGCTGAGAGTTGTAGTGACTTTATGCAAGTAGTCATGCCGAATATTGGCAATATGATGGTGTAGTTTATTGATCTTTAAATTGAGCTTTTTCCAATTTTGGCTGAACTTGGTTTTCTTCTTCAACTTGCGTTGAAGCCTAGCTAATTTAACTTGATTAGCTTTAAAACTATTGATCGGGTCGAACACCTGACCACTAGATGTTGTAATTAATTTTTTAACACCTAGATCAACACCAATGGCTGATTTGGATGGGTGAATCGGTGCATCTATTGTGCTTTCAACACCGAAAGAGATATACCACTTTCCAACATGCTTTGAGATTGTGACATTCTTGATTTCACCAAGAATCTCTTGTGATTTTCTGAATTTCACAACGCCAATGTCATTAGGCAACTTAACCTGATTACCTTTAACCCAACAATATCTGCCAAATTGAACAATGCGAATTGAATCATAACCATCAGATTTCTTTTTAAATCGTGGCATGAGTGGTCTAAGCTGAATTTCACTGCCATCGGTCAATTTAAAGAATCTTGGTTTTTTAGGCTTAAATGGTTTTTGCTTTAACTTAGCTTGTTCTTTTTTATCAAAAAATTTAGCCCAAGCATCACCAAGATCACGGACTTTTTGTTGGAGTGAAACACCATTAGAGCTTTTTTCTAAAAAAGCACATTCAGGTTTTTTGCGTAATTCAGGAATTTTATTGACTAAATTAACTTTGTTGATTCGCTCATTTTTAGCAAGCATCTCAAATGATACAGCTAAAATTTGATTCCAAACAAAACGTGCAGAGCCAAGCAACTTGTTTAAAACAAGCTCTTGTTCCGCATTAGGCTCAAGCCTAAATTTGTACGCTTTGTTGATCTTCATTTCGCCTTAAATCTATTTAGATACAGAAACTTAATGTAAATTATTCTATCATATTGCACTAAAAAAACACCAAAAAAAAGTCGTGAAATTCACCTCCACCCTAATGTTGGGTGGAGTCCTCTTTCACACTAAAGATAGATGGCGATCACGATCAACATGACCAGCACAAAAGGCTTAAGAATCTCGACTGGAATTAGCGTAACGCTGGCTGCACCAATAAAAGAGCTGACAAAACTACACAGTGCAATCACGCCCAAGAGCAGCCAAGGCAGTTTCACCTGACACAGATAGGAAAATGCCGCAGAAGCGGTGCCACAAATGGAAGCGAATTTATTGGTACCAAAGAACGTAGCAGGCTGTAGATGCGGTAAACTCCCCATAATTGCCGGAATCTGGATCAGACCACCACCGCCTACGGCAGCATCAATCGCCCCTGCAAAAAATGCAAAGACAACCAGACTGATGATGATCTCAATTTCCATATATTGACTCGATTAGAGGTTCAGGACGCGTTTGGGCACCAGACGTTTTTTGTCGGTGATTTCTGCCAGCCCCAGACATTTCTCACCATCAAAAACCAGCACCTGTTCAGCTGCTTCATGTTCGATATTGCTTTCCATGCCGCGGCTAAAATATTCTGCACGACTTTCGGGTACCTGCACTTTTGGAAAATGATCAACCGGTGCATAGGCCGGCAATAACAGTTCATCGCGCTCTGCTTCGCTCAGGCTTTCCAGATATTCAATGGTATAACTTGGAATCAAATCAAAATGGCCGGTTTTGATGCGGTGCAGATAAGTCAGATGGCCATAAGTTCCCAGCGCTTTGGCAATATCTTCACCTAAAACCCGGATATAAGTGCCTTTAGAACAGGTAATATCCAGCGTAATACTGTTCTCCGTAAAGGACAAAAACTCAATCGCTAAAATCGTAATTGGACGCGCTTCACGTTCAATCTCGATACCTTTGCGCGCCAGTTCGTATAAAGGACGGCCTTCTTTTTTCAAGGCAGAATACATCGGCGGCACTTGCTGGATATCCCCGATAAACTGTGCCAATGTGTCCTGAATCAAGGCTTCCGAGAGTTCAGGAACCGCTTTTTCCAGAAGCACCTCACCTTCGACATCGCCCGTGGTGGTACTATGCCCCAAAAATACGGTCGTCTGATAACGCTTGACCGAATCTAATAAATAATGCGAAAACTTGGTCGCCTCCCCCAAACACACGGGCAATAAACCGGATGCCAGCGGATCCAGCGCACCGGTATGGCCGGCTTTTTGTGCACGGTACAACCAGCGGACTCTTTGCAATGCGGCATTAGAGCTGATACCCAAAGGCTTATTAAGCAGGAAGACACCACTAAGATGACGACGCTGAATTTTAGGAGATGATGCTTTCATGGCAAAAAATCAGACATTTTATAAATTGGCGCCATGGTAAAACCCTGCGAGATGATTTACAACTTTTCTATAGTCTCTAATGATTTTTATGGCATATTGAGCCGGCTTTAATATCTAAAAGCTTGAACATCTAAAAATAATGAAACAACGAGAAAATAGGTGCATAGGATATGCAGAAATATAAAATATGGATCATTCTGGCGTTGCTGGTGCTGTGCATTCTCACGCTGATCTTATGGCTGTCTCCAAAAGAAAATAACCAGGCGGATACCGGGACAAAAACACCTTTTACTGAAACTCAGGCAGAGCAAACCGCACTCTTGGTCAATGGCCCTGCCAATGCAGCCTTCCCCAGTGCCAGCCAGCAAGATACCGAAATTAATTGTCAGATGCAGTTAGATGCCAGCAACCGTCTGATCGTGAATGAACAGACCCGCAACTGTTTTGAATATTTTATTACTCAGTTTGGCGAAAAAAATCTGCAGCAGATCCAGCAGGATTTTAAAGCCTATATTCGCCAGAATCATAAAGAACCAGCACTCTCGCAAATTCTGGATTTATGGGATCGTTATATCCAGTATCGTCAGGGTTTGGGCCAGCTCACTGCACCGACTGGGCTGAATCAGGAATATCCTGCCTATTATCGTAGCATCTATAACAGTACCCAGTATTTGCGCCAGCAGTACTTTTCCAAGTATGAAATTGAAGGCTTGTTTGGCACAGAAGATGCCTATCATGAATATACCCTGGACCGGATGAGCGTATTGGCAGACAAAAGCTTGACTGAGACTGAAAAAGCCCAAAAGCTCAAAGCACTGTTTCAACAGCTCCCACAGGACTGGCAGGAAAATCTGGAACAACTGAATAAACTGGAAGATCTGCGCAAACTAACCGCTAATATTAAGGCTCGTGGCGGTTCCAGCGATGAAATCCGGCAGATGCGGATTAATCTAGTCGGCCCTGAAGCCACACAGCGTCTGGAACAACTGGATGTACAACGCAGCGACTGGAAAAACCGGGTGACGGGCTATTTAGATGAACGGGATCAGATTACCCAGTCCGGCATGTCAGATACCGCCAAACAGCAAGCCATTGCCCAGCTTCGCAGTAAACATTTTAATACACCGCAAGAACAACTCCGGGTAGAAACCTTTGAACAGGTTCATGATCAGGGAGCCAAGCTGCCCTTTGCTGACTAAGCCCAAAAGCCATCACCTGTTGATGGCTTTTTTATAAATGCCCTTTTGCTAACTTTATATTTTTTCTCAAAATGATCTTTTATAGTTGTTTCAAAATATTTCGTATTTACACAAAATAACTTAGACAAATTTTAATTATTTCAAAGACTTTTTATTTAAATACATGTGTAGATAAAACATATATTTACAATGTAAACCCCTCCCGTCCTGCATGTCCCCAAATGACATGGTTTAAACGCTTTGAAATGAAAAAATACCCCTTTTAAAAAGAAAATTTGCTTAGCCACTGAAAGCCGGACCTGTATTTTCATCGTCTGATTTTGTGGTTTGCAACACTCTACAAAAAGCAATGATTGCTTGAATAACGATAAAATTAAAAAGGGACAGCTATGCATACTTTCAGCAAGATAGCCCAGTTACTGACTGTGGCTTTAGCGACAACTCTGGGATTCAGTTTTTCTGCACATACTCAGGCTGCGGCGAGTGCAACACAAGTCATCGAAAAGACCCGGTCTGACTATGCCAAGACCAAATATCCGATCTTGATGGTGCATGGCTGGCTAGGCTGGTCACGCATTGGCACTGATAGTATCGGGCTGGATTACTGGTATCAGATTCTGCCAGATATGGCACGTAATGGCTCTACCGTCTTTGCGGCACAATTGTCTCCGGCAAATACAACGGCGCATCGCGGTGAACAACTGGTTCAACAGGTTGAAGAGGTTCTGGCAATTACCGACAAGCAAAAACTGAATTTGATTGGTCACTCTCATGGCGGACCGACAGTACTGTATGTCGCAGCGACCCAGCCGCAGTATATTTCGTTTATCACTGGCGTTGCAGGAACCTACCATGGCTCCAAAGTGGCAGATGATATTCAAAATAATCGCCTGACCCGTACTGCCTTTAACATTTTAGGTGATTATATTATTGGTCCATTGATTGCACTGGGCCAGTTTAAACCTGAACTGGAAATTGATTTTGATGCTTCCATGAAATCCCTGACCCAGACCGGCTCAAATACTTTTAATGCTACAGTGGCGCAGCAGGTCATCAAAGATGGTGTATTGGCGTCCACAGAAAACTGTAATAAAAATTTAAAGCAGAAAGACAGTAAAGGTATTCATTATTATTCATGGACGGGTGTGGCCCAAGCCACCAATGCTCTGGATATTGATACGGTCCTGATGCAGCTCGGCCCTTTATCTTATGGCAGTAAAGACAATGATGGCATGGTGTCACGTTGTAGCGCTTTCATGGGCAAGGTCATTCATGACCAGTACAAACTCAATCATACGGACCTCGCCAATATGATGTTTGGTCTGAAAGGCGTGTTTGCACCAGATCCGGTCGCCCTCTGCCGCCAGCATGCCAACCGACTAAAATTAGAAGGTTTATAACCCCAGAGTGCCTATATTTCAGCTGAAATATAGGCTTTTTTTCTGCTTCTTTTTTATTTGACCTATCCGTGATCGGGAAGCTGCAATGAAAAAAATAATGTATCACTTAAACCTTTTGCTGCTGGGTTCTATCTTGACTGGCCCTGTACAAGCCTCGGCATTACAGGAATACAAAAGCAATTTTGTCCTCTCGAGTTATGCCATGACAAAATACCCGATGGTCTTTGTTCATGGTTTTGGTCTGGGTTTTAACCGCATTGGAACGGATCGCATCGGTCTGGATTATTGGTATCAGATTCCCCAAGACCTGAGCCGGCATGGTGCACGGGTATTTTCTGCCGAATTGTCTGCTGTTGCGTCCAATGAACTCCGCGGTGAACAGCTCTTGATGCAAATTGATGAAGTACTGGCATTAACTGGTCAGAAGAAAGTCAATCTGATTGGGCATAGCCAAGGTGGCCCAACGATTCAATATATCGAGGGCGTTGCGCCACATAAAGCTGCCTCCTTAACCGCTATTGCGGGCGCTATGCAAGGCACACCAGTTTTTGTCAATGCCAGCCAGACACTCCTCCTTGCACCCTTTATCCATGCCATCGGTACAATTCTGGGACATAGCATGAATCTGGTTACAGCTAACCAGTATCCGGTCAGTATGATCGAAGCACTGGAAGCTATGAACCCAGAGGCGATTCAGGCTTTCAATATGAAATATGGCTCCTCTGCCATTCCCAAAGACTGTCAGTCTCAGGGCAGCAAACTCACGCCAAATCGAATTTACCACTATTCCTGGATGGGCAACCGGCAGGCAACTAATTCCTTGGATGTAATTGAGTCTACAGTCGTGACTTTAGGTAGCAGTTTCTTGAAAGGAGAAGCCAATGATGGTGCTCTGCCGCTGTGTAGCGGACGTTATGGCCAAATCATTCGTCAGGATTATGCCCACAATCATTTTGATGAAGTAAACCAGTTTTTTGGTATTTTGGGCCCTTTCGCGCAGGATCCGATCGCACTCTATCGCCAACATGCCAACCGGCTCAAGCTGCAAGGCTTATAAATCACTCATCTTTATGAATAGATCTAATGGATTAATCAACAAATTTTGGAAAACCTAGTTCCTGTCAACTCGGGGAACTCTACAGAACCGGATGAGGATCATCCCGTTAAAACAACACAAGTGAGGAAAATATAATGAAATTCGGAGTATTCATCAGCGGCCTGCTGCTGGCAGGTACATGTCTCAGCACCCAAGCATCCACCCAGGCCAATCAGGTCACAGCAAAAGCCAGTTCACAATATGCCAAGACCCAATATCCGATTGTCTTTGCACATGGGATGGCGGGTTTCATCCGGATCGGTACTGACCAGTTTGGACTGGATTACTGGTATCAGATTTTACCGGATCTGGCGCGTAATGGCGGCAATGTCTGGGCAACACGTGTCTCGCCTTTTAACTCATCGGAAATTCGTGGTGAGCAACTTTTAGAGCAAGTAAATGAAATTCTGGCCATTACCGGTGCAAAGAAAGTCAATCTGATCGGTCATTCGCATGGCGGCCCGACCATTCGTTATGTCGCAGGTGCGGGGAATGGAATAGTTGCTTCCCTGACTTCCGTCGGTGCTCCGCATAAGGGCTCTCCGGTGGCAGACCTGATCCTGCAAGCAGAAGGTACACCGATACAAGGGCCTTTAGTCGATGGCATCAACCTGGTGTCTAAAGCTATCACCTGGGCACAAGGTCTGGATCCGAGCAGTTTCCCGCATGATTCTCTGGCTGGTGGTCGCAGCCTGACCCTGGCAGGATCTGCTCAATTCAACCAGAAATATCCGCTCGGTATGCCAACCACCGCCTGCGGTGAAGGTAAGGAAAAAGACGGTGATATTCGTCATTATTCATTTACCGGTATAGGTCAAGTCACCAATCCGCTCGATCCTGATTCAGCCTTGACAGTTACAGCTCTACTCATTGATGGCGGCAAGGAAAATGATGGTCTGGTCTCCCGCTGTAGTGCCAAATTCGGTAAAACCATTCGGGATAACTACAACTGGAACCATCTGGATGAAGTGAACCAGTTCCTCGGATTAAAAAATATCTTTGCTCCAGACCCAGTCGATGTTTATCGCCAGCATGCCAACCGGCTCAAATTGCAAGGCCTGTAATTCAATCTCATCCCTGTCATCCCAATGCACAGGGATTTTCTAATTTTTAAACCGCCAAAATGGAACTTTATGAAAATTGGAACGCATTTTATAACCTTATGCTGCGTGTTATTTGCGGGCCAATATGTGCAGGCTTCCAATTTGCAGCAAGCAGAATCCAGATTTGTTGTGTCGAATTATGCCAAAACACGCTACCCGATTGTATTTGCACATGGCATGGTCGGCTTTAATCACATTGGTTTTGATGCCTTAGGCATGGATTATTGGTATCAAATTTTGCCAGATTCAGCCCGTAATGGTTCAACTGCCTTTGCCACCCGCATCTCACCTTTCAATTCCAGCGAAATCAGAGGTGAACAATATGTGGAGCAACTCAAAGAAGTCATGGCAATCACCGGCGCCAAAAAACTGAATTTAATTGGTCATAGTCATGGTGCGCATAGCGTGCGTTATGCAGCCGGGGTGATGCCGCAACATGTAGCCTCAGTGATGACTGTGGGCGGTGCCAACCAAGGGACAATTGTTGCTTCTGATGTCATGCGACTTGCTAATCAAACCGGAACATCTGAACTGCTCAATACCCTGATCAGCAGTTTTGGCAACGTTATCATGTGGGCACAAGGCTTAGATGGTCAAGCTTTCCCACATAACGCTCTGGCAGCAGGACACAGTACCTCAATTGAAGGCACAGCCGAATTTAACCAGCGCTTTAAACTCGGGCTTTCGCTGAGCCCATGTGGTGAAGGCAAATATACAGACCAAGGCATTGCACTGTATTCAATGACGGGCAATCAACCCGTGACCAATCCCCTAGATGTCAGCGATGCCGCCATGAAAGCCTTGGATCTGCTTTCTGCGAGTAAGGCTGGTGCGAATGATGGAATCGTGTCGGTGTGTAGTGCCAAATTTGGTAAAACGATTCGTGATGATTATCCATGGAATCATCTGGATGAAATCAACTTGTTGTTTGGCATCAAAGGTACCTTTGCGCCTGATCCGGTTGCTGCCTCTCGTCAACATGCCAACCGCTTAAAACTGCAAGGTTTATAGAGTTACACAAGCCTCTATTCCTCCAGAGGCTTTTTCTATCTTATTTTTCTCTAAATTTTTTCTTGAAATTTACTTGTTAATCATGATCAAACTGCATATAAAATATTCATCAAATATAAAAAGAACTGTGAAATAAAATAAATGCAGATACGTTCTATAGAAATCAAAAACAAATTTAAAAGAACCTGTCCCTGTTGCAAACGAAAAGTCATTAATCCTTTTCAATTTAAAAAATATGAGCCTTATTATTGCCCCTCTTGTCATCGACATATTATCGCAAATGTATGGATCAGTATTTTACTGGTTATCACACAATGTTTTATTTGCATTCAACTTTTTAATGCAGGATTCCAGTCTTGGGGATATTTTGTATTATTCCTGATGTTTATTCATAAAATTTTCTTGGATATTTTGGATGCTATGATCTTGCCTTTGCAGGAACATTTCGAATAAATCTACATAAAAATTAGGCATAAAAAATGCGCCCAAAGGCGCATTTTTTCACTCGTATAAAGCTTAAAATTAAGCTTTAGTTTTACGAGCTGGTAATTTTTCACGAATACGTGCAGCTTTACCAGACAATTCACGTAGGTAGTAAAGTTTAGCACGACGAACGTCACCACGACGTTTCACTTCGATACCAGCAACGATTGGAGAGTGAGTTTGGAATACACGCTCAACGCCAACACCGCTAGAAATTTTACGTACTGTGAACGCAGAGTTCAAACCACGGTTTTTCTTAGCAATTACAACGCCTTCGAACGCCTGTAAACGCTCACGGTCGCCTTCTTTTACTTTAACTTGAACAATAACTGTATCACCTGGTGCAAAAGCAGGGATGTTTTGTTTCAATTGTGCGTTTTCAATTACTTGAACTAAAGGATGCTTACCGCTCATGGGGTATCTCCAATATGTGCGAGTCAGAAGAGGTCTGATCATCGCTGGGTATAGAGGCTAAAGCGCATACACCCGATTATCTTTCCCTTTATAGTTGACCATCTCAACCATAAAGAGCCTATTAAAGAATACTTAAATAATTTTAAGTACTTGCTTGAAGACAGAAATGATCACTCATCAATATCTTACAAATCTTTTAGCCATTTTTTCTGCTGCTTGGTCAACTCGACTTTTTCCACCAACTCTGGGCGGCGTTCAAGTGTACGCTGATATCGCTGCAAAAACCGCCATTTTTCAATATTGGCATGATGCCCGGACTTTAACACCTCAGGCACATCCAAACCTTCAAAATGATCTGGCTTGGTATATTGTGGGCAATCTAGAAGACCATCCACAAATGAGTCTTGCACGTGTGACTGTTCATCAGACATGGCACCCGGAAGTCTCCGGATAATACTGTCCAATAAAACCATCGCAGGCAGTTCACCACCCGACAAGACGTAATCTCCAATTGACCATTCCTGATCAACGTATTGCTGGATCAAACGTTCATCGACGCCTTCATAACGTCCGCACAGTACGATGATTCCGTCATATTTGACAAAATCCTGTACCGCAGTTTCGTTTAAGGTTTTTCCTTGCGGTGACATATACACCACAGGAACCTGAACTGCACCCGCTTGCCTTGCAAGCTCTTTGGCATGCTGGATTGCTTTTGCCAGAGGCTCAGCCATCATCACCATACCCGGACCACCACCGAATGGACGTTCATCCACGCGTTTATAGTTGCCCGTCGCATAATCGCGAGGATTGATGCAATGAATTTGCATCAACTCACGTTTTGCTGCGCGCCCGCTAATCCCATAGGCTGTAATCGCTTCAAACATTTCAGGAAAAAGCGTAATGACTGCAAAAAACATCGCAGACTCCCGTATTTCCGAAAAATTCTTAGTAGTCTACGCCCCAATTGACGTAGATACGACCAGCTTCAAGATCAACGCGTTGCACCACATCTTTATGCCATGGGATCATTCGCTCTTCGCCATCGATGCTGTCGGCAGTTGCGCGAACCACCATCACATCGTTAGCACCTGTTTCAAACAGCTCAAAAATTTGACCGAGATTGACTTCTTGTTCCTGATCGTCCAGACCTAACACAGTTAGACCTTTTAAATCAGACCAATAGTACTCATCTACGCCTGCTTGAGGCAGTTGCGATTTAGAGATCCAGACATTGGAGCCAACCAGTTCGTCTGCGCCAGTGCGATCACTCACACCTTTCAGCGAAACAACCAGGCCTTTACCATGTGGTTTCCAACGTTTTACATCGACAATTTGCCAACCTGCTTTGGTCTCAATGTACCAAGGCAGATAGTCAAATATGTTGCTCATAGGTTCTGTATTGGAATAGACCCAGAGCCACCCATTTAATCCATATGCTGAACGCAACTGTCCAATCTGAATACGATCTTCTGGAACATTCTGTGTTGGTGTCATGGGCAAGCTACTACCTAATTTATATAAAAATTATGCAGCAACTGCAGCTTTTTTAGCTTGAGCAGCTAAAGAAGCAACACGATCAGAAGGTTGAGCACCTTGAGAAACCCAGTGAGCAAAACGGTCAGCATCTAAACGAAGTTTTTCTGCTTTACCTTGAGCTGTAGGGTTGAAGAAACCGATACGTTCGATGAAACGACCGTCACGTGCATTACGGCTATCAGTCACAATGATTTGATAGAACGGACGTTTTTTAGCACCACCGCGTGCAAGACGAATAACAACCATGATAGAACCTTATAGTTTTTACGGATTATCCCTGCATCGACCATCGATACATTTCAAACCCCTTTCATAGAGGGCAGTATTTTACTTGAACTTTGCCCTGAATGAAAGATCAAAAAGTGTTTAGGTAGAATTTTGGATTTGTTTTAGCGGCCGTCCCAGTTGGAAGTGGCTGTAGGTGTACATGGAGTTGAGGTTTTTTCCCAACACTTATTGCCAGAACTATCCAAAACAATCACACCAGTTCCAGTTTGCGAGGTATTATTCTCAGGAGTAGCTGTTAGTTCCCAACTTGATGTAGAGAGATGGCTCCGTAAATTTGAACAACTCCTATAAGTGATATTTTGCTCCCCAAATGATGTTATAAACATCGATATATGGAGTATTTTATGGCACGTAGACCAAGAAGAAATCATTCAAATGACTTTAAAGCTAAGGTAGCGCTTGCTGCGATTAAAGCAGAAAAAACACTTGCTGAATTGAGTGCTGAATTTGATGTTCATCAAAACCAAATTATCGACTGGAAAAATCAATTGCTTTCAGCTTCCTCGCAAGCCTTCGATCAATCAAAAGCTCCAGCAGAACCGCCCATTGATCTAAAAAAACTACATGCAAAAATCGGTGAACAGGCATTAGAAATTGATTTTTTAGAAGGTGTGTTGAAGAAACTGGGCCGCTTCAACCACAAAAGTTAATCGACGACTCACTTCAGATTTCAGTATCTAAGCAAGCTAAGCTGCTGAAAGTCTCCCGTGGTTGTTATTACTATCGCCCAAAACCTGTGAGTGAATCAGATCTGAAGCTGATGCGCTGTATGGATGAGTTACATATGCAATACCCTTTTGCAGGTAGCCGTATGATGCGTGATTTATTGAATCGTCAAGGACATCATATAGGACGACGTCATACACGTACTTTAATGAAGAAAATGGGCATTAATGCGTTATATCGTAAACCAAATCTAAGTCAGGCCAATCAAGCTCACCGTAAATATCCATATCTGCTCAAAGGATTGAATATTCAACGGAGTAATCAAGTGTGGGCAACGGATATAACGTATATCCCTATGGCAAAAGGCTTTGTCTACTTATGTGCTGTGATTGATTGGCACAGCCGTAAGGTGCTTGCCCATAGCGTATCGATTAGTATGGAGGTTGCATTTTGTATAGAAACATTAAATGAAGCTATTGAAAAATATGGTCGACCTGAAATCTTTAATACAGACCAAGGCAGTCAATTTACCAGTGATGCATTTATTGAAGTGTTAAAATCAAATGACATCCAAATCAGCATGGATGGTAAAGGTCGTTGGGTTGATAATGTGATGATTGAACGATTATGGCGGAGCGTTAAATACGAGGAGGTTTATCTCAAAGCCTACAGCAATGTTTTTGATGCGAAAAAGCAATTAAATGCCTATTTTGAATTTTATAATTTGAAACGACCTCATTCGAGTCTGGACAAAATGACTCCAGATGAGTTTTACTATGACCAGCTACCACAACAAAATAAGGTAGCTTAACTAGAGCAGAATATCACTTATAAATAAGCTTTTAGTTGTTCAAACAAGTGGGACCATCTCTGTAGTAACAGATAAATCTAACTTATAAAGTGGTGTACCCTCTTTTGGAATTACATTACCACCATACACAGCACCAATGGTTGCACTAGCATAATTTCCATTTGTTATTTTAAATTTGGTAAGATTTTGTGCAATTGCCATCATTTCAGCTTGGGCATTTACACGATGTGTTCTTATTTTATAATTTTGATAGGCTTTGTTGCATAAAGCCTTTGACGGCAGAGTTTTCCTAAGTTGCTAAAATTTAGGTTACAACTTGGGTATGAGGTCTGCCTAATTCTGTAAATTTATTTAATACGGCTACGCGTGCATGGATCTCATTCACTTGGCTTTGAAAGTTTCTCGCACGGAGTTTATCGCCTAATAACTTGATGCAATGCATCTTAGTTTCAACCAAACTTCGCCGATGATAGCCTGACCAATTTTTCCATATTGTTCTTCCTAAACGTTTAACTGTTCGAAGTAATTCATTTCGCTCTAGCGAGCTGGTCTTTGTATCTTTCCAAGGTTTCGCATTTTTTCTTGGCGGAATCACCGCATGTGCTTGTCGGTCTGCAATTACTTGACGGCATTGCTTGGTGTCATAAGCCCCATCAGTATAGACAGAGTCAATCTGCTCATCTTGTGGAATCTGATCGAGTAAATCACCAAGCACTTGTGAATCACTCACATTATTTGTAGTGAGTTGAATAGCGCGTATTTGAAGGGTTTTAGCATCTATACCAATATGAAGTTTACGCCATTGGCGACGATATTCAGGTTGGTGTTTCTTACGCTTCCATTCACCTTCGCCTAGAAACTTTAAGCCAGTAGAATCAACGAGTAGCTGGAGACCATTACTGCTTTTTTGATAGTTAATTGCAATATCAATATGCTTTTGTCTTCTGCAGATGGTGGAATAGTCTGGTGCTGTCCAATCTAATCTACAAAGATGAATGAGACTTTGCACAAAGCCAGTGACCATACGTAAAGAAAGACGAAATAAAGATTTGATCATTAAACAGCATTGGATGGCTGTATCTGAATAAGTTTGATTTCGACCATGTTTACCTTTGGGTTGAGCGTACCATTGAGTCTTGGGATCAAACCAAATTGAGAGATTTCCTCGATTTATTAATGCACTGTTATAAGAAGACCAATTGGTTGTACGATAGATTTTAGGTGTGGGCTTATTCATTTGAGAATTATATTGTGGAATAAGCCTTTATAGATAGTTTTGTGCAACAAAGCCTTGGATAACTAATTGATCACTTTCTTGATCTTTTAAATTGGACTCACCGATTCCACCACGGGATAACAAATCATCACTAATGGTGAAATTTAAACTCCCATCTGATTTTTTATTATTGGAAATATTAGAAGGCGATAATACAACTCCACCATATAAAACATCATCATTAATAAATGGCTGAGAAGAATTCAAATTAGCTAATCGAATAGAATTAATGACTGAACCTAGTCCAAATAAAGCTGAACTTTGTAAATTCATCATAGCTTGCTGTACAGTTACACTACGTTGACTAGTTAAAAATAACTGTAATGCAATGGCACTAATTAATAACCCCAATACAATTGATATCATCAATTCAACTAATGTAAAACCACTCTGTTTAGTATAGATTCTCATATTAAAATGCCTCCATAACTAAACATTTAGCATTCACAATGTATGCGCCAGTAGCTGTATCAACACAGTTACTAAGATCTGAGGCAATAATACTAGTTTTTCCCCATGCAACATATATGCAATTCAAAGTACTTTTTACACAATTTTCAACAATTATTGTTTGTCCATTATCCGAAGCCTTAGCCAAAATTTCTGTAGCATCATGTTGTGCCATCAGGGTGGAATTACATTTAGGAATTGCTAGACTTTTAGGTATTGTAATATCATTAATACCAGTACACGTATCTATCGAGACAACATTGTTAATTGCATTTTTATAATCAGATAAGGCTGTACGATTTACCCTCATACGTTCAGCTAAATCTCGTGCATTATTCATTGCGACCGTATACTCAGTTGCCTCTTGGGCTGCATCCATTGCTCTTAATTGCAAAGCCGAAAATCCCAGCACCCCCAAGGCAAGTATAAATAAAGCAACTAATACCTCCATTAAACCAACGCCCTTTTGATTCGTACTATTTATCATCAACATATACCCGTTGTTATTCTATCCACTGTGCCAGTTTTCGAAACAAAAATAGTTTTGCTTGTTTTAATTTCTGAATTACACAAAGTAAATTCTAAAGGCACGATTTGAGGGATTTTTCTTGGATTATTATCTGGATCTGTATCACATGGTGTTGATGTAGCAGGTGGAACTGGATTACAAACCGGATTGTCTACGAGCTTTTCACGCTGCTTTGCGGTCCCCAATCCTGTGAAAATAACATCAATTGCATCACTTGTTAGTTCAATATCATCATTTGGAGAGATCCAAGAAAATGTAGTTGCCGTATTTGCAGGGCATACAACATTTATCTCACTTGTACTTGGATCTGTTTCTGTCGGGCAAGTTAATTTAATCGTAATATTTTTCCGTAATGAAATAGCTTGCCCCCTTGCTTCTCCAAGAACTAAAGCAAAATCTCGAGCGGTAGTATCCAATTTTCTTTTTGCGATGAGATCACCAAACGAAGGAGCAGCAATCATCGCGACAATTGCCAACACCGCAATCGTCACCATTAACTCAATTAAGGTAAATCCTTTCTCTTTTTGCATATTCCCCCCTCTAGGCAAGACCTTGACCCAGTTAAAATAATATCTATAAATTTTACAAAACCCACACAGAGCAGATAAAAGGCATAAAAAAACAGATAACTGTCATTTCCCAGTTATCTGCTTATTTTTAAATAAGAAAAAGAATTTTAAATAGTTAACATTCTAAGCCTGTGTTACAGGAATACGTAACTCTTTAGGCAGGCTAAAGGTAATGTTCTCTTCCCGTCCATCCAACTCTTTAGGCGCTTGTGCACCCCAGTCCTGTAAACGCTGAATAACTTGTTTAATCAGGATTTCAGGTGCAGATGCGCCTGCTGTTACCCCAATCTGGGCATTTTCTGCAAACCATTCCTGCTTGAGCTCATCGGCATTATCAACCAGATAAGCCGCCTTCCCCATACGTTCCGCCAGTTCACGCAAACGGTTTGAGTTAGATGAATTTGGTGAACCCACAACTAAGACTACATCACAACGTTCAGCCAGATCCCGTACTGCATCCTGACGGTTTTGCGTAGCATAGCAAATATCATCTTTACGCGGACCTTGGATCATTGGGAATTTTTGACGTAAGGCATCAATCACTTTCGCCGTATCGTCAATAGATAAAGTGGTTTGCGTGACAAAAGCGACTTTTTCAGGATTGCGTACCGTTAAAGCGGCGACATCTTCTTCATCTTCAACCAGATAAATCTCACCACCATTTTTTTTGTCATATTGCCCCATGGTGCCTTCAACTTCCGGATGGCCTTCATGACCAATCAGGATCGCTTCTACACCTTCACGAGCATATTTAGTCACCTCAATGTGCACCTTAGTCACCAATGGACAAGTCGCATCAAAAACCTTTAAACCACGACGTTCAGCTTCTTGTTGTACGGCTCTAGAAACACCATGCGCGCTAAAAATCACGATATTATCGTCAGGAACTTCGTCGAGTTCATCGACAAAAATTGCACCACGCTGACGTAAGTCATCGACCACAAATTTGTTATGCACCACTTCATGCCGCACATAAATTGGGGGGTTAAAGCATTCTAGGGCACGGTTCACGATCGCAATGGCACGATCTACACCAGCACAAAAACCACGTGGGTTGGCTAAAACAATTTCCATAGAATCCTCAATACTCATACCATTTTTAGCGGTTCAATTGAAATAAATGTAAACAATCGACTGACAACTATTTAGTTTAAAGCCGCTCTACTCTAAAATAGAGAAGATATTTTATCATATCAGGAAAAATATCATGTCGGGTCTCTTGTTTGTCGTTTCTGCAGCGTCTGGAACAGGCAAAACATCCCTTGTTAAAGCCCTACTTGAGCGTGTCAACAATCTTCACGTTTCTGTGTCACACACTACACGCGGTCAACGACCTGGCGAACTCGATGGCGTGCACTACCATTTCTCTAATAAAGAAGATTTTTTAAATCTGGTCAATGAAGGTGGTTTTATCGAATACGCCGAAGTATTTGGTAATTACTACGGGACCGCACAAGCCACAGTCAAAGAGCAACTGGCTAAAGGTCATGATGTGCTACTGGAAATTGACTGGCAAGGTGCACAGCAGGTTCGTCGACTTTTTCCTGAATCTAAACAAATTTTTATCTTGCCACCAAGCCAGTTTGATCTACGTGAACGCCTGTCTAACCGTGGTACTGATGCTGTGGATGTGATTGAACACCGTCTGAGCTGCGCGGTAGAAGATATGCAACAATATAGCAACTTTGACTATATCATTATTAATGACGACTTTAATAAGGCGCTGCATGACTTGGAAGCGGTGATTATTGCCAATCGTCTGGTACTTAGCCAGCAAGCCAACCGTCATGAAAAACTGATTCAAAAACTGATTACACCGACTGAACAGTGATTAAAACTTGAGTCTATAGACAAAGCCTTTTATACTGAGCAGTCTGTTAAAATTTATTATTCAAACGAGAATTCTTATGGCACGCGTCACCGTTGAAGATTGTTTAGACCATGTAGACAACCGCTTTGAGCTTGTACTAGTGGCAAGCAAGCGCGCGCGTCAATTGGCACGTCAAGGTATTGAACCAACTGTAGAATGGGACAATGACAAACCGACTGTTGTTGCTTTACGTGAAATCGCTTCAGGTCATGTATCAAAAGACATTTTGAAACAACGTGATCAAGACTATCAAACATCAAGTCTGGATCTTGCACTTTCTGCAAATAATCTAAACTTAGACGGTTTTTCTTTCCAGTAAGAGATCGTCACTCAAAAAGCCTAGTTCTAAACTAGGCTTTTTTTGTTATGTGACTTTTATATTTATGCCAGAACGGTTATAACATAAGGGTTAGCTATCAAGTTTGTATTGGTTTTCTGCTCGCTAGCAGCCAAAAACCATCAAACCAGGAAATTCACATTTCTAAAGCGCTTTCAGGTTTTATTTGTAAAAAATTCAGTTGAAAAGGTGTTTTATGCCAGGCCCACAGGTCAGTCAAGCCAAGCAGCAGTTAGAGCTCATTATCGATGCGTATTTAAGTGAAAGCGATGTCGAACGTGTGCTTGCGGCCTGTGATTATGCAGATATGGCGCATGATGGGATTGTGCGCAAAAGTGGTGAACCTTATATTCTACATCCGATTGCGGTCAGCTGTATCTTGGCGCATATGCGTTTGGACACTGAAACTTTAATGGCTGCCCTGCTGCATGATGTGATTGAAGATACCGAATTTAACAAAAATGATATTAGCAAGATTTTTGGTTTTACCGTCGCTGAACTGGTCGATGGTGTCACCAAACTAAGTCATTCTAGCGATAAAGAATATAATAAAGCGGCTTCTTTCCGAAAAATTCTGCAAGCCACCTTACAGGATCCACGTGTCATTATTGTGAAACTGGCCGACCGTTATCACAATATGACCACTTTGGATGCACTACGTCCAGACAAACGGGCACGTATTGCCCGCGAAACTTTTGAAATTTTTGTTCCAATGGCACGTATTGTCGGCATGAATGAAATGGCGGATAATCTGGAACATCTTTGTTATCAGAATCTAGATCTGGACATGTATAACAATGTGCAGGCCGCCCTACTGGAAACCAAGCCAAAACGCTGTGAATATCAGGCCAAGTGGGAAAAGAACCTGACCGAACTGCTGCAACAGAATGCCATTCAAGGCCGGATTAAGAAGAAAAACAACAATATTGAGCTACTGCGCCACTTCGTTAAAAATGACATCGATCTACAAGAATTAACTCACAGCCATGCTTTTGAAATTATTTTACAGAGCATTGCCGATTGTGACCGACTGGCAGAGATTCTGACCCATAGCTTTAAGATTCAAAGCTATGAAGACCATATCCGTCGTCCATTACCGGGTGGCAACCAGTCCCTGATGATGCGACTGAAAGGCGAAAAGACCACTTTGTCTTTGACCATTCAAACCGAACTGATGCGTAAAGCAGCACGTTTTGGTGTTGTACTCGGTGAAAGTGCGCCGCAAGCCTGCCGCTCAGCAATTCAGGCTTCAATGCAAAACCTGAATGTCCTAGTCGATGGCGAATGTGCCAAAACCACTTTCAGTGAATTACTGGACTATTTACATCAGGAAAAAATCTGGGTCTATACCCCACACGGCCATTTACATGAATTACCGCAAGGTGCCACGGCGGTCGACTTTGCTTATGCGGCGAGTTTATTCCTGGGCAACCATGCGGTGGGTGCAAAAATTAATAATGAAACCAAACCACTGTCGACTCCTTTAGTCAGTGGTCAGGTAGTCGAAATCATTACTGATGTCCTTGCGACGCCGAACCCAGATTGGCTCAGTTTTATTAATACCCAGAAAGCTCGTCGTGCTATTCAGAATATTCTGCGCGATCAAGATCCAGATGAGCAACGTTTGGTCGGACAACAGGCTCTCAATCGTGCCTTGAAACTCTTCCATCGTTCTATTCGCGATATGACGGAAGCAGACTGGAAAAACCTTTTGGAATGGCGCCATGTTTCCAGCAAGGAACAGCTGTTTGAACAGATTGCAGTCGGTGATTTATTACCGCAACTGGTGGCCAACCATTTATTTGCCCAAGATCATCATCAGAATATTGCCAGCTCAGACCGTCTGATTCAGGGAACGGAAGGTGTCGATGTCAAATATGCACATTGCTGCAATCCTGTGCTGGGTGATCCGATTCAGGGTCATTTGACCCGTCGCGGTTTGATTGTGCATCGTGCGCGCTGCCACAACCTGCTGCATGAACAGCATCAGCATCCAGAAAATATCATGTTGTTACAGTGGACCTCTGATGACCTCGAAGATATCAGCTTTACTGCCTATCTCAGTATTGACTTGGACATGAATGACGAGCAGATTTCAGACCTGATTTACCAATGCCGTAAAGCGCATTCCGGGGTGGAAATGGTACGTACTCAGGATGACAAAACTTATGTCAATATCGTGGTGCATAACCGTAAACAGATTGCACAGATTATCCGGGATTTACGCATGTATTTCGGCTTTCCACGAATTATCCGCCTGGCTCAGCCCATCGTTTTCAGTGAAGCCTCTAAAGCAAGTTGATCATTTAAAACGATAGTGCTTTGATCGGCCGAATTGATCGAATATGATGTATGTCGATGATAAAAGGAGAAATTAATGTCCCGCCAAGTAATCCATACTGAAAATGCCCCTGCTGCGATTGGTACTTATTCGCAAGCCATTTTAGTGGGTGATACCTTATATCTATCAGGTCAAATTGGTCTGGATCCTTATAGTATGGAACTGGTTGAAGGCATTGAAGCTCAAATTCGCCGGGTGTTTGATAACTTAAAAGCAGTCTGTGAAGCCGCTGGTGGCTCTTTGGCAGATATCGCCAAACTGAATATTTTTCTGACCGACTTATCTCACTTTCAACTGGTCAATCAAATTATGGGTGAGTATTTTGCCCAGCCCTATCCAGCACGTGCCGCTTTAGGTGTGGCTAGCCTGCCTAAAGATGCTTGGGTTGAAATGGATGGCATTGTCATCATTAATCAATAAGTTATAAAAATCACTCAGTCCCCACCCTGCAATATCTCATTCTAAATCATGAATTGCTTTTGTGTGGAAATCCGAGCAGTGCTTGGATTTCCGCTCAGATGGTAGTTTCTTATCTAAATCATCAATCACGATAAAAGCTATTTCAAATGATTTTTATTGACAAACGATAACAATTATCAATAATATTACTTATCTTATTTAATCACTGTGGTTGTGTCCTATGTACGTTTGTCTATGCCGTGGCATTACAGATCAAGACATTAAAGATGCTATTGCAAATGGCGCTGAGAGTTATCGTGATGTACGCGATATGTTGGACTTGGGAACTTGCTGTGGCCGCTGTGCACCAGAAGCCCGTATGATTATCAGTGATGAAGTTTCACAAATTGCAGCACGACTGGCCGTTGCAGCATAAATTTAGAAAGATTTCTCCCTATAAACATAATGAAAAAACAATGATCTTTGGTCATTACTCCTCCCCCGCCTTTGACTCTGGCGGGTTTTTATTGCCATTCATCTGAATCGATTCGATGTTGATTTTCATTTGCTGTTCCTTGACATCCTCACCTCCCTAAATAGAGCTGATTCCTCCTGCGAGACGCTTATGCCCAAGCGCAAGTATGTTCTTAGCACTATTCAAGTCCCGATCCAGAACACTTGAACAGTTTTCACATTCCCATACTCTTATTCGCAAATCTGCTCTACCTTTCGGACTGCTTGCAGTGACCTCACCACAGCACGAACACATTTGGGTTGTGAAACTTTCACTAACTTCTTCAAACCATACTCCTGCGTTCTCGCATTTATACTTGAGCATGGTCTTGAATGCTGAAAATCCGGTATCCAGAACAGACTTCGCCATCTTGGTTTTCACCAGTTTTTTCGCACTCAGATCGCCTACAACAATTAGTGCATTTTTCTTTATAAGCATCGTACTTGCTTTGTGCAAATGGTCTTTACGACAGTCTGCAATCTTGGCGTGTAATGCACGGACACGTTTTCTATTTTTAGCTCGTTGAGCAATCCCTAATTTCTGTTCATATTGACGGTAGAACTTGGGATTTGAAATTATCGTACCATCCGAACAAGTGGCTATATCCTTTAAGCCCAGATCAATCCCAATCAAATTAGTCGCAGTCGATTTCTCAATTTTAGGGCTATTCACAACTAAGCAGACATACCAACGGCCACGCGCATCCTCGACAAACGAACCAGTCTTGATAATGTAATTTGACAGTCCATAGCTATCCCATATTTTAAACTGATGCTTGCCATACTGGATATGGCCATCAGCATACTTGATTGCTACTTTCTTGAAGGGTATCCAACCTAGTGATCTTCTGGCTGATTTCTTATGACTGACCCGCCATTTTAGTTTGGTCTTCTTGAATCGCTTTCTGCGTATGACTAATTCTTCGGTAACAGCCTGAATGGTTTGACTATGTAACCCACAAAGCCTAGATGTACCTTTCGTATATTCAGCAATATCGTAAGCACTGAGAAATTCACCTTTTCTTTTAAGGTGTTTAAAGCTTAAATCATTGACATAATTCCAGACGAAATTCACTTCAGATGCTAATTGCTCTAATATCTTAGAATGTTTATCTTTAATGCGTAATTTAAGTGTTTTCATGCGATTATTTTATCAATGAAAATAACCAATAGAATATCCAAAGTTAAAAATGTTAACTTGAAACGACATTTCATGTCGTATGGCTTAGGTCACTCATTTATATCCCTGCCTTGAAAACGAGATTTTACTTTTGATTTGATAAATTACTCGCCATTTGCCCCTGACTTGTTTTACTATCAGGATTAGAGCGCTTTCTTAGAAAGATAAAACAGGTCCAAATGGAGTTATGCGATGAAAGGCAATCGTGATGTGATTAATCAGCTCAATCAGGTGTTGTATCACCACCTAACTGCGATTAACCAGTATTTCCTGCATTCGCGCATGTTTAATGACTGGGGCATTGAGAAACTGGGCTCGGCAGAATATAAAGAATCCATTGTTCAGATGAAGCATGCCGACAAGATCATTGAACGGATTTTATTTTTAGAAGGTCTGCCAAATCTGCAACATCTGGGCAAACTGTATATCGGCCAGCACACTCAAGAAGTGCTGCATTGTGATGTGCGCAAAGTCAAAGAAAATATCGAAACCATTCAGAAAGCTGTGGCACTGGCTGAAACGGAAATGGATTATGTGACCCGCGATCTGCTACAGGAAATTCTGGAAAAAGAAGAAAACTATCTGGACTGGACAACCACGCAAATCGACCTGATTGAAAGTGTGGCTATCGAAAACTATATTCAAAGTCAGCTCTAAGATTCGATTCACAATAAAAAAAAGCCAGCATCTGCTGGCTTTTTTTGTACTTATTGGCGTGGCATATCCCGCGTTAATTCCTCATAACTCATTTCAGTTTTCTGGATAGCCTTTAGGCGTTGCAGCTGGTGCTTAGCCTCAGTCTTGTAACCATTAAATGCTAAGAGTTTGGCATATTTGATCAGGTTATATTTAGTCGCATAACTGAAGACCATTTGTTCACCTTCCTGAATCTGTTCAGCAGCCACTTTGCTATAAGGATTCAGACGAATCCAGGCAATGCGATGATTAAACTCGGTCAGCAGATAAATCGGTTTTTCATTGGTGATTTTTTCCGGCTGCTTTTCATAACGAATACTTTGTCCGAGTTTTGGTACAGCAACATCATAATCCCGGTAAATCACGAGCAATAAGATTAATCCAAGGCTAAAAGTCAGTTTCATCCATATCGAAGACAAGGTAATCGTTTTAATTTTTAGATTTTGTGCCAAGACCGTCCCCAGAATAAAACCCACTGGCAACAGAAAATAGGCATAGTGCTGTGGAAACTCAAACATGGCATGCGTCACAAATGCCCCAATCATCAAGATCCCAATGACAGACTCTGGGGTATTGACCCAGCGTTGCAGCTGATAACCCAAATAACCAAAGTAGGCCAAGAAAGGCAGACCGATGAGCAGTCCATTCCAGAGTAAAAAATCCAGAATAAAATTATGTGCGCTACGAATCCAGACCGGACCTTGTACTGTATCGCTGATCGAGACAAAAGCCACACTGGTCTGATACCAGCCATAGCCAAACCATGGCTGTGCCTGAATGGCAGCCAGCATCTGCTGCCAGATCGCGAGGCGTGACATATCTCCGGTGGCACGCACTACCACATCCCTGCTTTGTATGACGTCCGTATCCATTGCCTGTGCAGCCAACTGACTGAGTAATGGAAAAGTCACAATAGAGGAAATAAAGAAGATCAACCAAGTGATGCTGTAATACCATTTCAGGCGAATGATGCCTTTATATTGATAGAACGCCAGATACAGTATGATCGCAATCGCAGCGACCCACGCGGTACGTGACTGACTTAAAGCCACTCCCATGACAATCACTGTAGCGCAGGCAAATAACCATTTGGTCTGGATTTTTTTCTTTTCATATAAGTAAAGGCAGCTCATCAAAGCCATGACCAAGAAAGTCGCCATATTATTAGGCTGGGCAAAGTTGGCATAAGGCCGCTGTGTACCACTGATATTCACCATGCCTGGCAGTACAGAATCCAGATTAGCCCACTGACACAGCGCAATTAAACCCGTAATTGTCCCTGAAGCCAAAAATACATAACTCAGATTAGTAAAGGTTTCTTCCCGGTTATAGTTTCCTGTTGAAAGGTGATAACCCAACACACTTGCCAGCCAAAAGCTAAACACGAAAATAAAGCCCATCATGGCGATGCTAAAGAAAAACACCTGCCCTGCCAGAAAATGGATCAACGGCACACCAGCGAGGAGCAATAGCGGCAGATTAAGTGCTGGAATTCTTACTTTTTCTTTTAAGCAGATTACAGCGAGCGCAAATAATGCAAAGAAGGCATATAGCTCCCCCGTATAAGTCACCCAAGGACGATAATGCACGGGCATGAGCCATGCAAGAGAGATCAGGATTGCTGCGATAAGGGCAAGCGTGAATTTCATGGAAATATCAGGCAGTAGAAGTTTGGCACATGATAAACAAAAAAGCAGATTAAAGCTTAATCTGCTTTTTTAGATTTTCTCGTAAAGACTAATCCCAAGGACGAAGGTCGACAGTTTTAATGATTTCTGCAGTATCTTTATTAATTAAGACGACCATATCGACAGCATTGGCTTTTAAAGACAACCAAGCATCTGCATCGGAATATTTTGCTAAAGTTTTTTCAATTTCTGTTTTTGAGTTGTACTGTTCCAATTCTTTAAGTGGCAATACACGTTATTGAATTTGGGTTTTGGCTTGAGTCAGCTCTATATAGCGTTCTGGACGTTGTGCAATGGAAATCCCATTAAAAACTTCTGCAAACATTTCTTCACTGCGTTGCTGAGTATCTTTAGAAAAATCAGTTGCTACATATTGAGGTTTTAACCAAGAGGATTGTTGAAATTGTGGTTGAATATTTTTGAAATCCCCCTGAATGATTTCATTTTTTCGAACCAGTTCAATGCGATCAACATTATAAACCAACCATGCAGGACGACCCTGTTCAATACTATAGATACCATAACAGAGAGCAGATAGTTGAATAATAATAATCACCATTAAATCGAATTTTAGTGATTTTTTTCCTTCTTTATAAACCAATAAGCTCAACAATGGACCAATGATAACATCAATGGTGAGCATCATCAGGAAAATATGAGTTACACCAACAGCTTTAGCTAGTGGTAATGGATACCAAACAAAAAAAACCAACCCCATTACAGCAAACACTATTAATATTGAAATACTAAAATGACAAAGAAAAAATTTAAGGCGTTTAGACATTTTTATATTTATACAATCCTAATTATATTTATAAGATCCTAAAAAAATAAATTAAAAAGAGTGCTAACGCACTCTTTTTAATTTATTTTTTAGGCTTTGTTGCACAAAGATTTAAAAACTAGAGTTCCCCTAAGCTACTCAAATTTAAGAGACAACTTGGGTATGAGGTCGGCCTAATTCAGTGAATTTATTGAGGACTGCCACACGTGCATGAATCTCATTGACTTGGCTTTGAAAGCTCCTTGCACTCAGTTTATCGCCCAATAATTTAATGCAATGCATCTTGGTTTCTACCAAGCTTCGGCGATGATACCCAGACCACTTTTTCCAAATGACTCTTCCTAGGCGTTTGACCGTTTTCAATAATTCATTCCTCTCTATAGATCTCGCTTGCTTGTCTTTCCAAGGCTTTGCATTTTTTCTTGACGGAATCACCGCATGCGCTTGCCGATCTGCAATGACCTGACGGCATTGCTTGGTGTCATAAGCTCCATCGGTATAAACAGAGTCAATCCGCTCATCTTGTGGAATCTGATTAAGTAAATCACCAAGCACCTGTGAATCATTGACATTATTGGTTGTAAGCTGAACTGCTCGTATTTGCAGGGTTTTGGCATCTATACCAATATGTAGTTTACGCCATTGGCGACGATATTCAGGTCCATGTTTCTTGCGCTTCCATTCGACCTCACCTAGAAACTTCATGCCTGTAGAGTCCATAAGTAGATGCAGCCCATCTCTACTTTTTTGGTAGCTGATTACAATATCAATATGCTTTTGTCTTCTACATATGGTCGAATAATCTGGGGCCGTCCCATTTAAGCCAGAGAGTTTAATCAGACTTTGCACAAAGCCAGTAACCATACGTAAAGACAGACGGAATAAGGATTTAATCATTAAGCAGCATTGGATGGCTGCGTCGGAGTAGGTTTGATTTCGCCCTTGTTTGCCTTTTGATGGCGCATACCATTGCGTAGCAGGATCAAACCAAATGGCAATATTTCCGCGACTCATGAGTGCTCGGTTATATGCGGGCCAATTGGTTGTGCGGTAGATTTTGTGTGTAGGCTTCTTCATTTGAAAATTATATCGCTGAAAAACCCTTTACAGATAGGTTTGTGCAACAAAGCCTGTCCATATTGACTTACTTATGGATTGTTCATTTTATATGGACACTTATGGAGTATCAATAAGGGTAAAACCCTTTTGTACTGTATTCATAACATTCTCCACAAATGTTTTTGTTTATTTATAAGCTTAAAAGAAAAAGCTCATTTAGCTTATTTTATATTTAGCACTAAGTGTGCCAAGTTTTATTATAATAATTTTGGCAGAAAAAACAGTAGTTTAAAAAAATATTTTTATTTTTGTAAGTATTATGTTTTCTTTTGTGTAACTAACTGACAATTTTTGTCAATTAGTTAACTAAAATCACCCCAGAATGATTGGTTTATTCCCTAATTCATTTTCTAAATCATCTATTTTACGATCATAGTACTGGTCTAAAACTTTTCCAATCAGTTTCACTCCTTCGATCACCCCTTCTTTAAACTGCTGCTGGACTAAATGCTGAATAATATTTTGGCAGATTTCATCCCAGACTTGCTGGGTCGTTGCATTTTTAATTCCACGATCAATCACAATTTCAACCTTGTGCTCGCAGAGGTTCAAATAGAGCAGTACACCACTATTATATTCGGTATCCCAAACGCCAATTTCAGCAAACAACTGGCGAGCTCGACAAAGCGTATCCTGATAATAGGCAGATCGTGAAGGTAGACAGCCTTCAATCACCACCTGAATCTCCCCCACATGCCCATGCTCAGCTTCTTCCACCGCCACTGCAATCGCATGCTGATCCTGCTTGGAGAAAAAACGCTTGGTTGCCGGCATATAAAAGAAATGCTTGAGCCAACGCTTAAAGCTCGGCTGTGCATGTTCTTCCAGCTTTGGCTGCGTGACAATTTCTGTCGTGTCTGTCGTTGTTACCATGAGCCTGATGCTCCTCCCCCACCAAATCCACCACCGCCACCGCCGAAGCCGCCGCCCCCAAAACCACCACGACCACTACCGCCGCGGCCACCACCTGCCATAAAGGCGTGTAAAATCAGTTGCGCAAGTGAGGTGACCAGTAAAAAGAATACCCCTGCACCAATCATTAAGCTGGCGATTAAACCCATGCCATTGACCAGACCGGCAGCTGTGCCTGCAACTGCGGCAGTTGCAGCACTGAGTTTTCTGCCAAAAATCATTGAGGCAATCACACCAGCCACAATAATAAACAGCACACTACTGAACGTCGCCTTACTGGCTTTTTGTGCCTGATAAGCCTGTTCCTGACGTTCTTTAAGCTCATCGGCCGCCTGTGCGGCAAGTTCAGGCTCCAGATTTAAAATCCGTTCAATTTCAGTCAGACCTGCAGCAATCCCTTGCGCATATTGGCCCTGTTTAAAGTACGGTGTGATCTTGTCATTGATAATCCGGCCTGCCACGATATCGGGCAGTACACCTTCCAGACCATAACCGGTCAGGATCTGAATACGGCGATCATTGATGGCAATAGTCATCAATAAACCATTATCGCGTTTAGCTGAACCCAGCTGCCAGGCTTCAGCAACGCGCATGGAGTAATCAAAAATATCTTCCTGCCCCGTAGTCGGAACAATGACTACACCTATTTGCCCTTTGCCTTCATTATAAAGTTTCAAAATACGCTGACTGAGTTGCTGTTTTTCAGTGGGACTAAGTAAATTTGCCTGATCAATGACCGGTTCATTCAGGCTTGGCAAGTCGCGCCGAAACTGCCCTTCCGCCATGTCATTGGCAATTTGTGGCTGTGATGCTGCTGCAGTTTCTGTATTTTGAGTTTGAGTTTGAGTATTTTGATTCGTTTTAGGCTGCAAAATTTCACGCGCTACGATGACCTCTTCAGTATCTGTAGCTGTGGCTGTTTCTGCTGAAACAAGCGTGGTTATTCCCATGCCCAGCATGAGAAGCAAACCAGCACAGTATTTCAGCAGCATCTCGGACATCTGATCTCTCGCTTATCTACAAATCTTACTTATTCAAAGGAAACCGTTGGCGCTTTCTGGGCACTTTGCTCGGCACTAAAGTTCTGTTTGGTATCCATGCCAATCACTTTGGCTGTCATGACTTGCGGGAACTGACGCGCATAAGAGTTGAAGTCCTGTACTGTCGTAATATACCGGTTACGTGCCACAGCAATCCGGTTTTCAGTGCCTTCTAACTGTACCTGTAGATCACGGAACTGTTGATTCGCTTTCAAATCTGGATAATTTTCACTCACAGCCAACAGACGAGACAAGGCGCTGGTCATCTGGGCCTGTGCTTCCTGATAACGCTGGAATAATTCAGGATCTTCCAGCACTTCACGATCTACTTTTAAACCGGCAACATTGGCACGTGCTTGTGTTACTTCCGTTAAAACCTGCTCTTCATGCGAGGCATAGCCTTTGACTACATTGACCAGATTAGGTACCAGATCGGCACGGCGCTGATACTGGTTTTGTACTTCCGACCAGGCGGCAGTGACTGCTTCATCTTTGACTTGTAAGGTATTATAACCACAACCACTCAGGGTCAAGGTACTGGCCAGCATCAAGGCGATAAGAGATTGTTTGAATACACGCATGATATCTTGTCCTCAATTCTTTATTAAAATTTATATAATTAATTTGATTTTAAACAGTATTTTCTAAAGTTTTGTTACTTTTTATAATCTTTTTTAATGGCCTCTCTTTAAGTTAGACAATATCCAAAAATAAAAACCCGCCGTAGCGGGTTGTTTGAATGATTTCAGTGAATTTTCAACTGTTAAACATCTAGATAATCCAGAATCCCTTCAGCTGCCTGACGGCCTTCCCAGATTGCAGTTACCACCAGATCAGAACCACGAACCATGTCACCACCAGCGAAGATTTTCGGATTTGAGGTCTGGAATTTGTATTGCTGCTGTTCAGCAGCAAGCACACGACCTGAACCATCCAGATTGATTTCTACATCGGTGAACCAGTCAGCTGGGCTGGTACGGAAACCGAAAGCAAGCAGGACTGCATCCGCTGGAAGAGTTTCTTCTGAGCCCGGAATCGGCTCTGGACTACGGCGACCGCGGCTGTCCGGCTCACCCGGCTGAGTAGTAATAAATTTCACACCGGTCACTTTACCATTTTCACCGACAATTTCGATCGGCTGACGGTTAAACTGGAAATTCACCCCTTCTTCACGTGCATTTTGTACTTCACGGCGTGAACCCGGCATGTTTTCTTCATCACGACGGTAAGCACAGACCACGGATTCAGCACCTTGACGGATCGAAGTACGGTTACAGTCCATCGCAGTATCACCACCGCCTAAAACGATGACTTTCTTACCCTCAACGCTGATGTATTCAGCTGGGTCTTTTTCCCAGCCCTGACAACGATTGACATTGGCGATCAGGAAATCTAGTGCATCATACACACCATCCAGTTCTTCACCGGCAAAACCACCTTTCATATAGGTATAGGTTCCCATGCCCATAAACACAGCATCGTAGTCCGCGAGCAATTGATCAATAGTCACATCTGTGCCAATTTCAGTATTCAGACGGAATTCCACCCCCATACCCGTGAAAATTTCACGGCGGCGTTTCATTACGTCTTTTTCCATTTTGAATTCTGGAATACCAAAAGTCAGCAAACCACCGATTTCCGGACGCTTGTCAAAGACTACAGGTTTTACCCCGTTACGCACTAGAATATCTGCACAGCCAAGTCCTGCAGGACCTGCCCCGATAATCGCGACTTTCTTATTGGTCCATTGCACATTGGACATATCTGGACGCCAGCCCAATGCAAAGGCGGTATCGTTGATATATTTTTCTGCATTCCCGATCGTCACTGCACCGAAACCGTCGTTCAGGGTACACGCCCCTTCACACAGGCGGTCTTGTGGACAGACACGGCCACAGACTTCTGGCAAGGTATTGGTCTGATGACACAGTTCAGCCGCCTGAAACAGACGTCCTTCAGACACCAGTTTCAACCAGTTTGGAATGTAGTTATGTACCGGACATTTCCACTCACAGTACGGGTTACCACAGCCTAGGCAGCGATGCGTCTGATTGGCTGCAATTTCCGCTGTATAAGGCTTATAAATTTCCACAAATTCTGCTTTGCGGACATCAATCTCTTTTTTCTCTGGATCTTGGCGTGCGACATCCAGGAATTGAAAGTCATTATTCAGGCGTTCTGCCATGTCTCTCTCCGTGGGTAGATGTAAGGAGTTCACAGTTGCCTTACATCTGCCTATGTTTCTGCAGTAGTGGAATTATTGTGGATCAGCTTGAGTTGTTTTTAACAGCGTTTGCAAGTTAGCTGCTTTTGGTTTTACCAACCAGAACTTGCGGCTGTAAAAGTCAAACTCATGGCGGATCTTGTACGCCCAAGCACTACCCGTTTCTTTAATATGTTCATCCAGAATACGACCCAGGAAGGCTTTATGCTCTTCCATCGCTTCGGTGGAAATACGGTTCAGCTCAATCAGCTCGTGGTTATAATGATCAACGAAGTCATTATCCAGATCAAGTACATAAGCAAAACCACCAGTCATACCCGCACCGAAGTTATGCCCAACTTTACCCAGCACCGTAACAATACCGCCGGTCATATATTCACAGCAGTGATCACCTGCACCTTCAATCACGGCAAATGCACCCGAGTTACGCACCGCGAAACGCTCGCCCGCTGTACCCGCTGCATATAACTTACCGCCAGTCGCCCCGTACAAACATGTATTCCCAATAATCGCGGTATTTTGCGTCTGGAATGGCGAACCTTTTGGCGGGAAAATCGAGATACGACCACCGGCCATACCTTTACCAACATAGTCATTGGCATCACCTTCAAGGCTGATGTGCAGACCACCGGCATTCCAGACACCCAGTGACTGGCCTGCGGTACCATTCAGGTGAACTTTCACCGGATGGGCCTCCATGCTCAAGTTGCCATAACGTTTCGCAATTTCACCAGACAAGCGTGCGCCAATCGAACGGTCACAGTTACCGATCGTGAAGCTATATTCACCGCCAGTTCCTGCTTCAATCGCAGGTAGAATCTCATCCACCATTTTCTCTGCCAGAATCCCTTTATCGAATGGTGCATTGCCCTGTACTTCGCAGTACTGTGCTTTACCTTCTGCAGCAGGATGCGACTCTAGCAATTTACTTAAATCAAGATGTGCATGCTTTGCAGTTTCACCTGGAAGCACTTCAAGCAGATCCGTACGACCGATCAGGTCTTTCAGACTCGATACACCCAGTGCTGCCAGCCATTCACGGGTTTCTTCAGCAATAAAGGTGAAGAAGTTAATCAGCATTTGTGGCTCGCCAATATAATGCTCTTGACGCAAATGATCTTGTTGAGTCGCGACACCGGTTGCACAGTTATTTAGGTGACAGATACGCAGGTATTTACAACCTAATGCGATCATCGGAGTCGAACCAAAACCGAAGCTTTCAGCACCGAGAATTGCTGCTTTTACGACATCCAGACCGGTTTTTAAACCGCCATCTGTCTGTACGCGAACTTTACCACGCAGGTCATTAACACGAAGGGCTTGATGCGCCTCAGAAAGACCCAGTTCCCATGGCGAACCTGCATGATGAATTGAAGAAAGTGGAGAAGCCGCTGTACCACCATCATAACCAGAAATGGTAATGAAATCGGCATATGCTTTCGCTACACCTGCCGCAATCGTACCGACACCCGGTTCAGAAACCAGCTTAACTGACACCATCGCCTGTGGGTTAACCTGTTTTAAATCAAAGATCAACTGTGATAAATCTTCAATTGAATAGATGTCATGATGCGGAGGTGGCGAAATCAACGTTACACCTGGTACAGAGTAACGTAAACGGGCAATAAGACCGTTTACCTTACCACCCGGCAACTGACCACCTTCACCTGGTTTTGCACCTTGCGCGACTTTAATTTGAAGGACTTCTGCAGACGTTAAGTAAGCAGGGGTCACACCAAAACGGCCCGATGCAATTTGTTTGATTTTCGAGTTACGGATGGTGCCGTAACGCGCTGGATCTTCACCGCCCTCACCTGAGTTCGAGCGACCACCAATCGTGTTCATGGCAATCGCAATCGCTTCATGTGCTTCAGGCGACAGTGCACCCAAAGACATGCCGGCAGAGTCAAAGCGAGGCAGGATTTCTTCAACCGATTCCACTTGTTCGACTGGAATCGAATTATCTGTTTTCAGTTTGAACAGGTCACGAATCGTCGCAATTGGACGCTTGTTCACCAGTTCTGCATATTCTTTAAAGTCTGCGTAGTTCCCAGAACGTACGGCTTTATGCAGCGAGTTTATTACATCCGGGTTAAAGGCATGATATTCCTTGCCAAAGACAAACTTCAGCAAACCACCCTGATCAATTGGCTTACGGTTTTTCCAGGCAATATCCGCCAACTGTTTCTGATCATTTTCAAGATCGACAAAAGTGGCACCCTGAATACGGCTTGGTACACCGATGAAGCATTTGTCCACCACTTCCTTGGATAAACCCACTGCTTCAAACAACTGACCACCACGGTAAGAGGCAACCGTAGAAATACCCATTTTCGAAAGAACTTTCAGCAGACCTTTCTCAATCCCCTTACGGAAATTGTTTTGTGCATAGATTGGGTCACCCAATAACTCGCCTTTGGCGACCAGATCATTGATCACGTCATAAGCCAGATATGGGTAGATGGCTGTTGCACCAAAGCCAAGGAGTACCGCAAATTGGTGTGGATCACGGGCAAAACCGGTTTCAATGATCAGGTTGGCATCGGTACGCAGACCTGTATTAATCAGGTGATGATGCACCGCACCAGTGATCATGAAGGCATTGGCAGGCAAGTAACCTTCACGGATTTTCTTATCTGAAAGCACCAGTAAGGTTTTACCATCACGAATGGCTTGCGCAGACTCTTCACAAATACGCGCAATTGCCGCTTGCAGACCTTCGGTTTCAGCATAGTTCAGGTCGATATCTGCAATTTCATAACCGGCACGACCCAGCGTACGGATCTGATGCATTTTCGAATTAGAAAGTACAGGACTGGAAATGATCAAGCGGTCTGCATGCTCAGGCCCTTGTTCAAAGACGTTTTGTTCACGACCTAAACAGGTTTCCAGTGACATCACAATCGATTCACGTAACGGATCGATCGGCGGATTGGTCACCTGTGCAAACTGCTGGCGGAAATAATCCGACACATGGCGCACCTGACGAGACAATACCGCCATTGGCGTATCATCGCCCATCGAGCCGACAGCTTCCTGACCGCTTTCAGCAATCGGACGCAACAACTGGTCACGCTCTTCAAAGGTCACCATGAACATTTTTTGTGCCGCTTTCAGGCCATCGCCTTTTAAGCCTTGATCACATAAATATTCTTCCAGCTCTGGACTGCCTTGCAAACGTACAGAATTTTCACGTAACCATTCACGGTATGGACGCATACGTTTCAGATGATTATTGACATCTTGCGTATCCAGTACCTTGCCGGTTTGCGTATCAATGACCAGCATTTGGCCGGGGCCGACACGACCTTTAGAAATCACATCTTCAGGTTGATAACCCCACACGCCAATTTCAGAAGCCAGCGTGATATAACCATTTTTGGTGATGACCCAACGCGCAGGACGCAGACCATTACGATCCAGCATACAGATCGCATGACGCCCATCCTGAATCACCAAACCTGCAGGACCATCCCAGGCTTCCATATGTTTTGAGTTGAATTCATAGAAAGCTCGAAGATCAGCATCAAGTGTTTCCACGTTCTGCCAAGCAGGTGGAACCAGCATACGGAGTGCACGGAACAGATCCATGCCGCCACCCACCAGAATCTCCAGCATGTTGTCCAGGCTTGAAGAATCCGAACCGGTACGGTTCACAATTGGATTCAGTTCAGTTAAACCCGGCAATAACGGATTTTCAAATTTTGGTACACGTGCCATGGCCCAGTTACGGTTCGCAGTAATGGTATTGATTTCACCATTGTGCGCGAGGTAACGGAACGGCTGTGCCAAAGGCCAGCGTGGTAAGGTATTGGTCGAGAAGCGCTGATGGAAGACCACAATATGCGATTCCAAACGTGGATCAGCCAGATCTGTATAAAAATCTGCAATCGCTTCCGGCATCATCAAGCCTTTATAGCTGATGACCGTTGAACATAAAGTAGTAACATAGAAAGAAGCATCATTGCTTAACAGTTGCTCTGCACGACGGCGTGCCAGGAATAACTTACGGTTAAATTCAACCTCAGTCACACCCATTGGACAGTTAACAATAATCTGTTCAAATGCCGGCATCGATTGCAATGCAATTTCACCCAGTGCATCAACATTGGTCGGAATTACACGCCAAGCCAGAACGATTAAACCTTCAGCTTCAATCTCTTTGTTTAAAACCTGTTTGGCATGAGCAGCAAGCGCAGGATCAAGATTTAGGAATACTGAACCTACAGCAAAGACTTCACTTAAGGTGGTATCACTTAAGCGTTTTGCTTCTTCACGGAAGAATTTTTTTGGCATTGCCAAGAGCAAACCACAACCATCTCCAGTCTTGCCATCTGCGGCAATACCACCACGGTGGGTCATGCAACTCAAACTATGAATCGCGGTCTTGACGAGATCATGGCTTGCATCACCCTGCATATGGGCGATCAAACCGAAACCACAGTTATCTTTAAACTCATCCGGTTGGTATAAACCTTGAGCGGGAGCTACATTGTTAGGCGATGGCATGTGCATAGCGTACCCTTCTTTCACGAAGCCTCAACAGGCTATTAAACAATCTAAATTTTTCTCTGCGCTGGCGTCTAATGGACTTTCGAAGACCGTCTTGGTAGAGCAAAAGCATTTTTCTTTATTTCTTCAGACTAGTCCTTTTTTAGACTAAATGCATAACAAATAAAGTTTATTCTGCTCATGAATAACATAAAAATCTGGAATAAATATGACATTCATAAGGTGTCATCGAATCATTTTTCGCGCTAAAACAGGGAGATTAATTCAATTCATGCACCAATAAAGCAAATTCCATGCCAACAAACAGCGCATAAATTAAAACAATACAAATGACAAAGATTTAGCGCAGAACAGCACTCTAAGGGTTATTTTTAATGTGCATTTTTTGCACCAAAAGCGCTCATTTTTAATTCTGTAATTTTTTGGATGCGCTATTTTAGACCGAACTAATTAAATGGATCATTAATCTCGTTATTTTGAGGACGCGGATTACTGCCCTGAGCAGGTCGATTATTGTTATTTTGCGGTTGAGGTGTACCTTCTACAGCACTTTCAGATTTCTGTACATCAACTACATTTCCCGATGAATCACGGCGCACAATTGTGGTACTTGTAGTCGCAGCATCAGAGCTACGCGGCTTGGACTCAGTTTGAGTTTGCTGCTGTCTAAGTCGCACCGATTCATCTACTTTCGGCAAAGGTACGTTTTTCAAACGAATTTCGTAAAGCTTTTGATTACTGGCCAATTCCTCTGAACCCAGATTATTGACCAGACTGGCATATTGCTGCATTGCTACAACTTCAGGCTTGACTGAGGCCGGTAAATTTAACTTCAGTGTAGAGAGTGCCTGATTGGCTTGTGCCGCCGTCTTATATTGACCATACAACAACACATATTGTTCTGGCTGATTTTCACCTGAGATTCTTAAATAAATAAAAGGTTTACGATCGGACTGTTTTTTAAGAAAACTTTTTAAAATGGCTTCATTGGTCACACGAAATAATTCAATGGCGTGCTGGTTTTTCGCTTCATTGACAAATTTGGTACCGCGAAATTCTGGCTCATGACTGGCATTCACGAGGGTACGCGTATTTAGATCCAGTGGTTTCACTTCCTGAAAAAGCGCACCAAGATGGGTCATTGTGGCTACTTTTTCCGGCTGAATCTGCAACTGAACTTCAGTTTCAGGCTTTTTTTCAATTTCGACGACGTCATCTGAATCAGTCACCGCCCAAAAGACCAAGGCAGCAAATAGGCAGCATACGCCACAGACCAGCCAGAAATAATGCTGAATCTTTTGCCAAGGAGTATGTAATGCTGCCATAAAACTAAACCTATGCCTGATTGGCTAAAATTGCCTGTTTCATTAACTCGAGATCAAAGTCCCGGGTAATCACTGCTTCGCCTAACTGCTTTAATAACACCAGACGCAATTGTCCATTTAAGACTTTTTTATCATGGGCCATATAGGCCAGAAAATCATCCAGAGGGATTTTAGGACAAACCACAGGAAGTTTGGCACGAGAAATGATTTTTTTTGTACGTTCTAAATCCTCTTGAGAAATCCAGCCCATTCGCTGGGACAGATCCGCAGCCATTACCATACCGGTGGCAACAGCCTCGCCATGTAGCCAGACACCATACCCCATGTAGGATTCAATCGCATGACCAAAGGTATGACCCAGATTCAGCAGTGCACGTTCACCCTGCTCTTTCTCATCATTGGCTACGATCCGTGCTTTATGTGCACATGAGCGGTAAACGGCTTCAGCCAATAATTTCTCATCACGAGCAACCAGAGCATCCATATTCTCTTCAAGCCAGACTAAAAAATTTTCATCCCCGAGTAGGGCATATTTAATCACTTCAGCCAAACCTGCTGACAGCTCGCGGTCCGGTAAAGTAGCAAGCTGCGACATATCTGCCAATACCACTTGCGGTTGCTGGAAAGCACCAATCATGTTTTTACCGAGTGGATGATTGATCCCGGTTTTTCCACCCACACTTGAATCTACCTGCGACAGCAAGGTCGTCGGCACCTGAATAAAGTACACACCGCGCTGGAAACAGGCCGAAGCAAACCCAGCCATATCTCCAATCACACCCCCACCCAGCGCAAGCACAGTACAGTCCCGGTTAAACCCGGCTTCAAGCAGTGCATCAAAGATAAGATTCAGATGCTGGCTATCTTTGTATTTTTCACCATCAGGCAAAATACAGGTTGCAACACGCTTATCCAAAGCTTCAATTGCAGTTTGATAACGCTGCAAATAAAGTGGTGCAACCGTAGTATTACTTACAATCATCACTTGCTTGCCATGAATATAGGGTGCCAATAAGGCCTGTGGATCCAGATCGCTCCCGATAAAAATAGGGTAACGACGTTCTCCGAGTTCTACATATAAGGTTTGCATGCTTGATTAACCACTTTATTCAATGAGCTTAGTTTTTGGAAGTAATGAGATTGAGAATCCGCTGCGCCAGATCTCGTGCAGCACCCTGATTGGTCTCAATAATATGATGCGCCACTTCACGATACAAGGGATCACGAACTGCCAGTAAATCACGTAACTTTTGTTCCGGATTTTCGACTTGAAGGAGTGGACGGTTTTTATCGCGATAGGTACGTTGCAGTTGAATTTCAACCGGCGTATAGAGATAGACAACGATTCCGCGCTGTTTCAGATAGTCTCGGTTTAAAACCTGAGTAATTGCACCACCACCGGTGGCTAAAACCAGATGGGGACGTGAGGTAAGGTCATTAATCACAGCAGTTTCACGGTCACGAAAACCCTGTTCCCCTTCTTTTTCAAAAATCCAGGGAATGGTCGCACCTGTTTTACGTTCAATTTCATGATCACTGTCTAGAAATTCACGTCCTAACAATTCTGCGAGATGTCGTCCTACTGTTGTTTTACCGGCCCCCATCGGCCCTACCAAATAAATATTTGGTAGGGTTTCAAACTCTTTGCTTGGCAAGGAGTCACCTATTCGTTTTGTTAAATTCAAAATATATTAATGATTTCTTGAAACACTGTCATTAACAATTCGAGGTGTAACGAAAATCAGGAGCTCTGCTTGACTTGAGGTGCTTGAACTATTTTTAAAAAGATTACCTAAAACAGGCAAATCCCCTAAAAATGGTACTTTACTGGAATTCTTTACTCTAAGATCATCAAATATCCCTCCCAATACCACTGTTTCACCATCACTTACCAATACATTCGTTTGTAATTCATTGGTATTAATGGAAGGACCTTCAGGCGTAATTGTACCGATACTATCTTTTTCAATCTTGAGTTCCATCTGTACTTTACCATCTGGCGTAATACTTGGCGTTACTTCAAGTCTCAAGTTTGCTTCTTTAAAAGAAGTTGTTGTTCCTCCTTCTGCACTATATGTTTGATAGGGAATTTCTGTTCCGCGTAAAATATGAGCTTTTTGTTTATCACCTGTCATAATTTTAGGAGCAGATAAAATCTCACCCAATCCATCTGTTTGTAGTGCAGTTAACTGTAAATCCAACATATAGTCAGAAATTTTTAGCAATCCAAAACTAAATGTTCCTGCACTTGCAGTCCCTAAATCCACATTTAGATCTAGACTTGGAGAATAGTCTCCTCCCCACACATTAGAGCCATTAGATCCGCCACTTAGAGTTGGATTAATACGCTGTATACCTCAATTAATTCCCAAATCACGTGAAAAGTTGGTTTCAGCTGTAACAATACGGGCCTCAACCATGACCTGCTTCACTTGAACATCAAGTAAATTTACCATATTCTTAATTTTATCAATAAATTGCTGAGTATCATTAACAATTAAGGTATTAGTCCGAGCATCTATAGAAATAGATCCTCTTGAACTCAGCAAACTCTCTTTATCCCCATCACTAGAACTACCTGATGCTCCTTTATTTTGAGTAATCAGTTTTTCGATATCTGTAGCCTTAGCATAACTAAGCTGCAGATATTCAGTCTGAAGCGGAGCTAGCTTAATACTTTGCTTTAATGCTTTAGCCTCTTCCTCTTCTGCTTTAATCAATTCTGCTATCGGTGCAATCCACATTACATTGCCATTACGGCGTTTATCCAGATTTTTGGTTTTCAGCACAATATCCAGCGCCTGATCCCACGGTACTTCTTTTAAGCGCAAAGTAATATTACCTTGCACACTGTCCGCAGCCACCATATTGATATCGGTGAAATCGGCTAAGAGCTGTAATACACGGCGCACTTCGATATCCTGGAAATCTAAAGAAATCTTCTTACCGGTATAGGCAACGGTTTTAGGACGCAATGGACTCTTGGCTTCTGGTCGTTTCAAACTGATGGTCAGCTTGTTATCAGTCTGATAAGCCATATATTCATAACTTTCCGCAGACTGAATCGTAATCACGCCTGAACCATTTTGATTCACAGCATCCACACTCGATACCGGAGTCGCGAAATCAGTCACATTAAGACGGCGGGTCAAATGAGCCGGAATCTTGAAACCTAAAGTGCGTACAATAACTTTGGTACCCTGCTGCTGTACATCGACTGGTGTATTATTTCCTGCCAGATCGATGACGACTTGGCCTTCACCTTGGGCACCGCGCTGGAAACCAATGTTACTAATACCCTGAGCTGACTGTTGCTGCACAGGTTGAGCCATGGCAACAGGAGTTGCCGAGTTAATTTTAAGAATAAAGGTATTGCCTTCCACGCGAGTCGTAAAAGCGCCAGCCTCGGTCAAATTTACCGTCAAACGTGCCCGCTGAGCATCCGAAGTGACATCTACCAAACTGGCTTCACGTGTTGCCACCGGAATACTGCTTTGTTTTAAATTCTGTTGTGCCTTGTCAAAGTCCAGAATCAGACGTGACGGCGATTCTAATTGGTAGGCTTGTGGTTGTGGTGGCAAACCATTGAACATCACCCGAATCTCAGTTCCTTGTCCAGGAAGCTGCATGGGTACTACATTGGTCATTGAAACCTGCGCACTGGCCACTTGCATCACCGCAATCGCAACAGCACCCATTGAAAACTGACGAAACACACGATTCATTGTATTAACATCCCCAAAAATAAATTCTTTAATACTCTTATTCATTGTTATTCCTTTAAAACTTATGGCGCCGGCCCGATAAGAACCAGACTTCGCGGACGTTCCACATATCCCTCACGGCCATCTGGAATAATCTCAATCAAATCGATCTGTGTCGGTGTAATTCCAACCACACGACCATGATTAAGCCCCATATAGCTACCATGCTGGATCCGCTCAACTTCACCATCAGGCGTCTGGATTAAAGCCAGAATCTGCCCGGCCTGATTACGCATGCTGCCTTTCATGGTCAAAGTTTCCAGCGGATAACTTTCTAGCGGTTGCAGTTGACGTGATAGGTTTGGATAAACCCGTTTCCCCGCCATAATTTTCAGTTCAGCAGCCAAAGAACTTGGTAAAAAAGGACTTTTGATCTGATGTGCTGCATAGTTGAAGGTTTCAACTGGCATAAAATCAGGCGCAGGTTCAATCGGTAAAGGCGGCTGATTACGAATATTGGCCATTTCCTGATTGACTGCATCAATGCGTGAATCACATCCCAATAATAAAAACCCAAGCGTTAAAGCCGAAGTAATTTTAATGTTCTTCATTACTGCGCCCCCTGAGTAGTGCTGTTAGCTGCAGGCTGCGCTGCAGCACCTTCCGCATTACCGACATAACGATAAGTTTTGGCTTTCACCACATAATCAATGACCGGAATTTCAGATTTTTTCTCTTTGTTTTCAGCACCGGTAATGGTGAAATCATGCAGCGTAACAATACGTGACAAGCCGGCAATACTGCTCACAAAGGAACCAAAAGCGTGATAATCCCCAGTAGCTTCAATCGCAATTGGCTGTTCAATAAAGAACTCTTGTTTAATTTCAGGCTCTAGACGGATATTTTTAAACTTCAGGCCTGAATTCACACCGCTCAGGTTAATATCTTCAACCAGACCCGGAATTTCAGTTTCTTTCGGCAACTGTTCTAACTGCTGGTTAAAACGGGCTTCCATTTCCTGAAGCTGGATTTGATATTGTTGTAAATTGCGTAATTTGGATTCTTTTTCGCGAAATTCATTCAGCAGGTTTTGTTCTTGAGCACTGGCTTGTGAAATTGACTCAATCGTGCTTCTGATCATGACAAAGTAAATCACCGCAAATGCCAGTGCCGCAATAAAAATCCAGCAGGTAATTTTGACCGACAAAGGCCAGCTACCATAGTTATTTGGATCTAATGTATTGAATTGCTGAAAAAACTTTTCAACAGTCATTTTATTTTTGGGTACAGCGACGACATCTTGGCAGAACTCATCGAATTCTTCATTACTCATGATGATGCCCCCGTAGTTGTAGCGACTGCTTGTTGTTCTTCGTTAAGTACTGGCTGAGCGATCTGATCCAGATCCACAGTTACAGTTACAGTAAAACTGCCATAAGATTCTTCCACACGTGGAATAATCGAGCTCGGTGCCTTTTCTTTTGCTTCTTCAGCCACCAGGAAGGCATTCATAAAGGCATTCCGATACCAAGATGAAGCTTCCAGATTACGGAGCAGTTCTGCTACCGTATTTGAACTCTCAGCTCGACCTTCAATGGTAAACTTATCACCGATACGCTGGAATTTGGTGATATACATATTGCTTGGGGTCACCCGCACAATTTCATCAATCAGATGCACTGCAATCGGACGTTGGGTTTGTAGGCCCTGAATCAGTTTCATCCGTTCAACAATTGCATTACGCTGTTCTTGTAAACCTTCAAGCGCCTTTAACTGCACATCCAGATTCTGGTTGGTACTTTGAATCAGCTGATTGGCCTGTTCCTGATCCTGAAGCTTGTGATCATAATAAAACCAGGTAGAACCTGCTGCTGCTAATCCTAAGAACAGCGCCCCCACGCAGATTGCCACGAATTCATTATTTCTTTTAATTCTTAGCTCATCACGCCAAGGAAGTAAGTTAACCTGAGTTCGATGAAATCCACTTAACCTTTTAGCATATTTTGGAAAGTTGGCTTATTGGGGTTCAAACAATAAGCCACTACAGCAGCCATGATATTCACCATGAAGTTATTTACCGAACGATGACGTGAATGTTCAAGTTGATGTAAATTTTTTAATTGATCATTCACTGTTTCGATCAATCCTCTTCTGCAAAGTAATTGTTTTTCTTCTTCAGTT
>NZ_JBBCWZ010000017.1:0-53236 GCF_037145695.1 Acinetobacter sp. USHLN143 | reverse complement strand
CAGATGAGTTTTACTATGACCAGCTACCACAACAAAATAAGGTAGCTTAACTAGAGCAGAATATCACTTATAAATAAGCTTTTAGTTGTTCAAACAAGTGGGACCACCTCTTATGTAAGATATTCAGGATCCAAGTTATAGAACCTCGGGTTTATGTAAGAATACTTATCGGATGAGTTTTTTTGTAGCGTTGACTGGCCAAATACAGACCGATTTTCTTGAAAATCTTTTATAGGGAAGATAATTTAATGGCAAATTATAAAAAGAGCATAGCAATGGTCAACTGCGGTAATCCCCCTATAATAAAATCCAAGAAGACATAAACAATATGAAACCAGGTACGATGAAATAGATCAGCAATAATATTGAGTTAAATGACATGCAGGGTTTCCATACTTTCTTATTAAGTTTAGAAGAAGAAGGTGGTGTTGATATGATCGCAGTAGGTCATGAGTCTTATACAGGACATCGCCTAGTACATAAGGTTAAGTTTGAAAAGAATTAGCACCTCCTCTGAGAGATTTTTCTTTACCAGTCTGTCTTTGTAACATCCAGTAATTTTTTTGTAACCTTATTGTTATTTATTGTTCACTTTGTTTATTATATAAAAGATGAAAGGTGGAGAATTTAAGATGCTCACTAAGGTGGTCGAAGCCATTGTGATTTCACTAATGGTAATTGCATTAATACTCATTATTTATGAAATGGGACAAGGACTTAATTGGACTTTATAAACGCTTTCTCAGTTTAAAAAAAGTCCTCAATTGATGGCATTAATTTATTTATCAGAAGTTTCAGAATTTTGATCTTATGCTTGGCTGACTAAAGATGAATAATATCTATATTGGTGATATTGTTTACCTAGTTTACGGTAGTCATCCAATGATGGTTGAAAAATTGCAGGATAATTTAGCTACTTGTATATGGTTCAGTGATAAAAAACATTTTTTCCGTGAGAATTTTCCCTTAAATATCTTAATAAAAAAAACGTAATTCAACAAAATATACCTGGGCGAATTCAACGCTCATAGTGTACAGGTCATTTCGACCATGGCATGTGTTACTGATCTGAACAATGAATCACTGGTAGAATTTTCTGCTGATGAACATGGATTTAAAGAGCTACTTAGTGAAGTCATGAAAATGAATTACGGTGCATTTTAAAACTATGTTATCGCTTGAACTGAGGATCAGAAAGCTTGTTTGAATCGATATATTTCATCCATAGATTATGCGCGAATGCTAAGAAATCTGTAGTTCGAATATTAACCCAAAAGAAGATCATTTTTTGATTTATGCGAGAGATCTATTTTATTTTTATATTTATAAGGCTAAACTTGCCTCCAATTTAATACTGGTATGTACCACTTAATTTTAGGACGTACTTTAAATATTAAATGTATTTAAAAATACTGTTTGCATGTTCGCCTAAACGATGATTTTCCATTACCACATGATGATCTGACTCAGGAATATTGATGATGACCATAGTTACCGATGATTTAGGTCATGGTATGGGCAATGCCTGGGAAAATAAAGACTGGGCACATATTTCTGATCCAGAATTACAAAGCCTGCAGCAGCACTATTCCTGTTTACAAGGTCATTTTGAGATTTTGTGGTGTAGTCCTCGGCCATTTTCATCTGCGGCGCTGGTCAAGGTGGAGCAGGATTTTGTGAGCAGGGATGAAGCAGTCGCGCATCAGTATTTGATTAAGCGCAGCCATTGTTCCTTTCGTCGTGCCCGCGATATTTTACAGGAGCATGCCGTTCTTCAACATTTAGCCTGCAAGGAAATTCCTGTTGCAGCATTGATTAGATCAAATCAAGGTCTGACCGCTTTAGAGCTAGGTGACTGGACCTATGAAGTCTATGCAAAAGCAGCCGGCTTAGATCTGTATGCAGATCAGCAATCTTGGAAACCTTTTTTCTATGCTGAACATGCGGCGAAAGCGGGGCAATTGCTGGCAAGCTTACATATGGCCATGCAGGATTTTCCTGAGCAGCAAGGCCGATCAGCATCTTATTTAGTGTCCAATCAGCAGCTTTTAGACAGTGAAAATATCGTTACAGCCATTCAACGGCGCATTGCAAACAGTCCAGAATTAAGCCGTTACTTTGCCGACAAAAATTTAGACCCTTACTTTTTAGATCAAATCTTACAGGTTCACCAGCGTATTCAGCCTGTATTGCAACAGGCAAGCAGAATTTGGACCCATAACGATTTACACGCTTCTAATCTATTTTGGTCAGCGCCGGATGCCAAAGCTGAAATTACTGCCGTAATTGATTTTGGTTTATCTGACCGAAACTCAGCAATTTATGATCTGGCTGTGACGATTGAACGTAATTTTATTGATTGGTTGGAATTAGAGCAGAACTCACATATTCAGATTGATGAGGCCGGTTTAACTGCCTTTCTACATGCTTATTTTTCCAAAGTACATCCACAAGAAGATTTTAGTATTTTGCCAGAACTGCTGAAAATCGTGCATCTGGATTTCGCTTTTTCAGAGCTGGAGTATTTTGTGGGCATTACCCACAACCTCAACCATGCAGATGCGGCTTATTACGACTGGATTATCGGTCATGTGGACTGGTTCTTTGGCGAACAAGGCCAACAATTTACCCAGACTTTAACCCGGCTCATTCAACACGAATTGCACTCTTCTTAGTTGCTCTCTAAACCCGGCATCATCACCCACTTCAAATACATAAGGTTTCGTATGAACAATCGTCAACTCAAACAGAATGTATTAACCCGATCTTTAAATATGATCATTCTGTCGCAGCTTTGTTTAGCCCCGCTGACTTATGCTGAAGACGATGTTCAACAGCTTGACACGATTGTCATTACAGCCGATCAAAGCATCCCTTACTCGAGTGCCAAAGTGAATGTCGAGGGATTTGCTACGGACAGTCTGCAAAAAATACCTGCATCGGTCTCTATCGTGACTGCCGATCTCATTGCTGAACAACATGCTCGCGTGCTGAGCGATGTGGTAAAAAATGATGCAGCCATCGGTGATGGCTATGCTGCAATTGGCTATTATCCAAACTTTGTCTCGCGTGGCTTTGAACTCGATTTGGCATCAAGCTACCTCATTAATGGCAATGTGATTCGTGGTGAACAAAACGTTGCACTTGAAAACAAAGAACGTGTGGAAATTTTAAAAGGCATTTCCGCGATTCAAAGTGGTATGTCGACCCCGGGTGGTGTGGTCAATTATGTCACCAAGCGACCGAAAGATATCCAGGCCCTGACATTCTCTGCCGATCAACACGGCCAGTTTTCAGTGGCAACTGATCTCGGTGGTTTTTTGGGTGATGAGCAGCAATTCGGATATCGCATCAATCTGGTGAATGAGCAGATTGAGTCTTATGTCGATCACGTGGATGGTGAGCGCTATTTAGCGGCATTGGCCTTAGACTGGAAAACATCTGAGCAATCTAAATTGGAATTTGATCTTGAAGCACAGCGTTCCGAACAAAAATCAGTGCCAGGCTATCAATTACTGGATGGCAAAGTCCCAGAAAATGTGAAATGGGATCGATTGCTTGGTTACCAGACTTGGGGTAAACCGGTCACGATCGATAGTCTGAATACTGGTTTAAAATATAGTTATGCCTTGAATGATGACTGGAACTTGGGACTTGTTGCAGCGCACAGTAAATCCAAGGTTGATGATTATTCAACATTTGCTTGGGGATGCTATGCCACGGTATGTGAATATAATGGCTTAGGCAACACCTTTGATGCTAATGGCAATTATGATATTTATGATTATCGCAACCCAGATGACACCTTTAAGACCAATCAATTTAAAGTCAAATTGGATGGGGTGATTGATACCAACTGGGCACAACATTATCTAAATTTTGATATTACGCAAACCAATAAATCTCGTGATCGATATCCTGGATTAAATAGAAACATATATACACATTTATACGAGAACCCAGAGGACATAGATATTGCAGGTAATATTTATGAGGATCCACTACAAGTAGAACAACAATTAGGTGATGTCGGTCCCTATTTTAAAGCTTTAGATAGTGAACAGACTGCTTTTACGGTTTTAGATCGTATTGAGTGGAATGAGAAATGGTCTACTTTGATTGGTGGAAAATGGATCGAGCTTGATGAACAAGCACATGCTTATGATGCAGAGGGTAAGCAGGTAATAAAAGTTCGTGATACGGATTTAGGCAAATTTTTACCACAGTTTGCAGTGAGTTATAGCCCGGTAGAGTCAACAACTCTGTATGCCTCTTATGCCAAAGGTTTGTCAGATGGAAAGACAGCGCCTTGGTTTGCAGAGAATGCTGCTGAAACTCTAGCGCCGATCTATTCAGAGCAATATGAAATTGGCCTAAAACAACAGATCAAGCAGTTTTTATTGACTGCCTCGCTATTTGATTTACACCAAGACAACCAATATAGCAAGCCGATTTCAGGACTTCGCTATTTTGTTGCGGAAGGCGAACAACATAGTCAGGGTCTGGAGCTCGGACTGAATGGTGCATTAACCGATCATCTGGCCTTAACTTCATCTTTAGCCTTGACTAAAGCCCGTTTAGAAAATGTAGAAGCGGTTGAATATGGCAATCATCAGGCGCAAAACGTGCCAAAAGTTCGTTTCGCAACACATCTTCGCTATAACGTACCGAGCATTGCAGGTTTCACTGTTCTGGCAGGTGGTCAATACAGTTCCAGCAAATATGCTAACAAAGAGGGTGCTGCGAAAGTCGCAGGTTATAGTGTGGTTGATTTAGGCGCTGCTTATCAATTTAAGCTAAATACGACCGATGCATTGCTACGCTTGAATATTAATAATCTGTTCAACAAGAAATACTGGCGTGATGCAGGTGAATTTTTGGGTGACGATTATTTATTCTTGGGTTCGCCGCGTACAGCAACCTTGTCATTCAATCTGAACTTCTAAATTGGCTGCTTAATCAGGTTATATTGCTATGGAAAATATAGAAATTGCAGCGTTCATTTTAAATGTTTTAGGTGTCTGGTTGACGTCTAAACAATATAAAGCCTGCTGGGTAGTGAATATTGTCGCTGTATTTCTGTATATCATTATTTTTTATCGTGTCAATTTATTTGCAGACGCAGCATTACAAGCCGTATTTATCTTGATGCAACTCTATGGCTGGTATAGCTGGTCGAAGAAAGATCAAGACCAGGATCTGACTGTACAGATTGGCTATTTGAATAAAAAAATCTGGGTATATAGCCTGATTGTGGGTATTGTCGCTGGTCTGGTGATTGGTGCCTTATTTGCTCATTTCACCGCAGCGTCACTACCTTGGTTGGACTCCATGTTAGCCTCTTTTAGCTTGGTGGCAAGTTATTGGGCGGCAAAAAAATATATTGAAAGCTGGGGCTTGTGGTGTGTTCTAGATGTGATTTATGTCGGTATGTACACCCATAAATCATTGTATTTAACAGCCGTACTCTATTTTCTCTTTATTCTTCTTGCACTGAATGGCTGGAGAATGTGGCGAAATCTTTATAGAGTGAAATTATCTTGAAATGACACTATTGCAAATAGAAATTTGAGGTGATGCTCTTTCCTTTAAAAAAAGTGTTTATAGACTAAAAACTTTATTTGAATTGGCCGCAGCTTGAAAATGTTGCTGATATTTTGTGAAAGCTAGCTACCATACATTCAAAGCGAACCGAAGTTCGCTTTGAATGTATTTCACTTCTTAAAAGAACCCGGCTGGTTTGGTCGAATAGCTCACTAACAGATTTTTGGTTTGTTGATAATGATCCAGCATCATTCTGTGATTCTCACGACCAATGCCGGATTTTTTATAGCCACCGAAAGCCGCATGCGCAGGGTAGATGTGATAACAGTTGGTCCAGACCCGACCGGCCTGAATGGCACGGCCAGCACGGTAGGAAGTATGCGCTGAGCGTGACCAGACCCCGGCACCGAGTCCGTAAATCGTATCGTTGGCGATCTTGATCGCATCATCAAAGTCTTTAAAGGTGGTCACAGCCAATACAGGCCCGAAGATTTCATCCTGGAAGGTCTTCATGTCATTGGTGCCTTTAAAGATAGTCGGCTCAATATAGAAACCTTGACCCACTTCCTGACGTGCTTCACCACCAGTCAGGATCTGTGCGCCTTCTTCACGACCAGTGGCAATACAGCCCAGAATCTTGTCCTGCTGTTCCTGTGAGGCTTGCGCGCCAATCATGGTGTCAGTATCCAGCGGATGCCCGGTTTTAATCCGTTTCACCCGTTCAACGGCACGCGCCAGAAATTCGTCAGCAATACTTTCCTGGATCAGCGCACGCGATGGACAGGTGCAGATTTCACCCTGGTTCAGGGCAAACATGGCAAAACCTTCCAGCGCTTTGTCCAGATAATCGTCTTCCTGATCCATGATGTCGGCAAAGAACAGATTCGGTGATTTACCCCCCAGTTCCAGCGTCACCGGAATAATATTTTCGGTGGCATATTGCATGATCATCTGACCGACGGCGGTAGAACCGGTAAAGGCAATCTTGGCAATGCGTGGGTTGGTGGCTAGCGGGCGACCGACTTCAACCCCATAACCATTGACGATATTCAGGACACCCGGTGGCAAAATATCCTGAATCAGTTCAGCCAGCACCAGAATGCTGACCGGAGTCTGTTCTGCAGGTTTCAACACAATGCAGTTGCCCGCAGCCAGGGCAGGTGCCAGTTTCCAGGCAGCCATCAGAATCGGAAAGTTCCACGGGATAATCTGACCCACGACGCCCAACGGCTCATGAAAATGATAAGCAATCGTATCTTCATCAATTTCGGAAATGCCGCCTTCCTGCGCACGAATACAGCCGGCAAAATAACGGAAATGGTCAATAGCCAGCGGAATATCGGCAGCCAGCGTTTCACGGATCGGTTTGCCGTTATCCCAGGTTTCTGCCACTGCCAGCAGTTCCAGATTTTGTTCCAGACGATCGGCAATTTTCAACAGAATATTGGAGCGGGTGGTCGGCGATGCTCTGTTCCATTGTTCTTTGGCTTTGTGCGCTGCATCCAGGGCCAATTCAATGTCTTCTACAGAAGAACGCGGAACCTTGGTAAAGACTTTGCCATCTACCGGAGAGATGTTGTCAAAGTATTCACCTTTGACCGGAGCGACCCATTCGCCGCCAATAAAATTCTCGTATTGTGCTTTAAAATGAACTTTTGAATCAGGTTGATTAGGATCGACGTAACGCATATTTATTTCCTTTGCTTATTTTCGTATGGCAAAACCGCTTCTACAGCTTTGGTATAAGGTACTTCTGCACCTTATTTGATTAATATAACTGGTATAAGGTTGGAAAAAGGTTGGAGCTAGCATGTTCACGATATTTTCATCCATTTTAAAAAAATAACGATTACAGCGGATGTAAATCATGAATTGTTGTGAGAATAAGGAATGATGACAAAACAAGATTTGATGGAAAAAAGGCACAATACTGATCAGCTTCGGCAAAACAGCAGTTTGTCTCCCTTACATGCAGAACAGCTGGGACAGAGTATTGCCAGCTCCTGGCAACGTTCATCCTCGGCTGAAATCCCGAAGAATCGTTTAGCAGCACCGCTGACGGATTTAAAAAAGACCACTTCTTCCTCAACTTTAGCCCAAGCCCTGCAACATTGTGCTCAGGATTTAAAACATATTGCCGAGCAATCTTCTATGGTGCTGGCGGTCGGAGATATCGGCAGCACCATCATTTGGGCAGCTTCTAGCCCACAAATGCAAAGTGCCGCAGAAAGTGTACATTTTATTGAAGGTGGGCAATGGCGCGAAGAGCTAGTCGGAACCAATGCATTGGCATTATCCTTAAAAACTCAACAATCCAGCTGTGTCTTTTCCAGTGAACATTACATGTCCTCCATTCATGATTGGGTTTGTTACGCTGCCCCGATTATTGATCCCTATTCAAAACAGGTCTTAGGTGTCATTGATCTGTCGACTACCTGGCCAAAGCATAACAGTTTAGCACTACTAGCTGCGGAGCGCTGTGCTACGATCATCCAGTCGGCTCTACTAGAATGCCAGAAGCAGCGCCTGTTTATTCGAGCTTTTTCAGTACCTCAAGTGCTGTTTAATGGCAAGATGCTGGTTCTGACTCCTCGACAGATTGAAATTCTGACCATTCTAGCCTTATGTCCGCAGGGTCTGAGTCTAGATACATTGCATCAAGCCTTATATGGCGAGCGCAAGGTCAGTATGGGGACTTTAAAAGCAGAAATGTCACAGTTACGCGATGTATTAGGTGGTATGCTGGGTTCCAGACCCTATCGTTTATTGGCGCATGTAGAGGCTGATTTTTTAATGACAGAGCAATCTTTAGATGCTGGGTATATCGATTCAGCCTTGAAGTTATGTATCGGCGTATTTCTGGCCAAAACAGAAAGTCCATTTCTATGTGCCTGGAGAGATTGTCTGGAATCACGCCTGAGCGATGCCATTTTCAAGGCTAATGAAACCGATGTCTTGCTGAAACATGTGGCACATTTTCCTGAAGCGATTGATGCTGTAGAACGCCTGATTGAACTGATGCCCAAAAACCATCCCGTTCATCAGACTCTGTTAAAATATAAAAATCTTTAAAGCTGATGTAACTATCGGTACAAAGCTAAACAGTTAAAATAGGAAAATTCTGGAATATTAAGTATTATCCTTGCTTACTGTGGGTTTGCTTATTAATTTAGACTGAACCTGATCCTAAAATTTTTATCAGTGGCTACCCAGTTTGCCTAGCTGCTTGATGGGATGCTCTTCATTAAAATCAGCTACGCTTACCTTCATGTCATTTGAAGGACGCGCAGTTTATTCCTCAGAGATTAAATATGATATTAAGATCATACGACGGGAAATTTTTTCTGGCTGGAACGGGCTAAAAAAATCGTGGCATTTTTCTACCATGGGATTAATGTCGATATTCATAATGAAGGGGACTTCATAAAAAAGAAACACCCCCCGCTTTTATCCTCTTATGAAGGCAAAAGGATCAGCCAGGAACAGGAAAATGCATGTCTGCTCTTGGCACACTTCCTCAGGAAGTGAAACAGGGGCTGTTAAAAATGTAAGTCAGATGCTTGGAGAGAAGACTTACATTGAGGCACTACATCGCCGCTTTAAAAATATCTACCACTTGGGCATGGCTGGCTTTACGTGGATTGGTCAGCATGCAGGCATCTTTTTGTGCATTTTCCGCCATGATGGCCAAGTCAGCTTCTTTTACATTCAATTCCGTCAGCCCAGATGGAATACCAATTGAAGCCGAAAGCTGACGAATGGCGCCAATCGCTTCATAAGCTGCTTCAGTTACGGTTAAGCCTTCTGTATTCACCCCCATCAATTGGGCAATTTTGGCATAACGTTCAGGACAAGCAATCAGGTTAAATTCACAAACATGGGGGAGCAGAATTGCATTACAAACACCATGCGGCAAGTTGTAGAAGCCTCCGAGCTGATGTGCCATCGCATGCACATATCCTAAAGAGGCGTTATTAAAGGCCATTCCGGCAAGATATTGAGCATAGCTCATGGCATCCCGTGCTTCTAGATTATCCCCATTCGCCACTGCGGGACTGAGCCATTCACTGATCATGGTGATCGCCTTTTCTGCGCAGGCATCAGTGATGGGATTAGCAGCCGTAGATACATAGGCCTCAACCGCATGTGTCAGAGCATCCATCCCTGTTGCCGCAGTCAGGCCGGCAGGTTTGGCCAACATCAGTTTAGGGTCATCAATTGCAATGAGTGGTGTGCAACGCCAATCTACAATCGCCATTTTCACATGGGTATCGGTATTGGTAATGATACAGAAACGTGTCATCTCCGAAGCCGTCCCTGCCGTGGTATTGATTGCAATCAGTGGTGTCATCGGAACGGTACTTTTATCAATCCCTTCATAATCACGGATATGTCCGCCACCTGCAGTGACCAGACCGATGCCTTTGGCACAGTCATGTGATGAGCCCCCACCTAACGATACAATAAAATCACAGGCATTTTCATTATAAGCTTCAACTCCATGATGCACGTTAATATCAGTTGGATTGGGTTCCGCACCTGGGAAAATATAACTGTCAACACCTGCCTCTTTCAAATAATCTGCAATATCATCTGCAACACCAAATTTAAACAGGCCAGCATCAGTTACAATCAGTGCTTTCTTGGCGCCTAAATTTTGTGCTTTGATCCCGATTTCTTTAGCACAGCCCGGACCAAAAAGTGAAACACAGGGAATATAAAAACCGTTAGTTTGATCTGAAATATTTTTAAAAGCCATGGTGTTATTCCTTCTACCATTCATTGATTATTTTATCGGTGACCCTCACCGTAATATGAGTATTGAATGAAGTTAAAAAGAATCCTACCTACCAAATACCTACCAATTTAAATTTTTGATTCTAGCCAAAATAATGCATTTGAGGTATTTAAAAGCAGATTGGCAAGGTTTAGCAGATACTGGGTAGATTGGTTTAATAAAGGGCGTGTGAATAGCACACTAGGCTGTTTGCTACTTTCTGATTTTAAATAAATACTAAAATGCTTTATTCATTTTTAAGATAAAGATAAACAGTACAGGGCTTAGAAATACCCATAGAGACACAAAGCTAATACTGGAGCTAAACTGGGTACGTAATAAAAACATCGCGACGAATAAGAAAATACCTGCAGCGAATTTAGTGTACGTAGGAAAATCCGCTAAAAAAGCGTAATGAGATTTTCGGGTTTTTAGGATCTGCTTTTCACTTACCACATAAAAACCAAAACAGCTCAGCCAAAGCAGACCGATCACTGCAATCCATATCATATTGATGATTCCTGTTGAGTGATTTTTAATTTAGCCTGAATTTTATTGACCGCTTTTTGCTGAATGGGCGTAATTTTTTGGTGTAAAAATAGGGCAAAAAGGGCCAAGGTCCATAACATTAGCTCAATACGCAAAAAAGGCCAATAAGTCGCAAAAGAAGCAATATATTGCTGGGAAACTAAATAATAAATATCAATCAGGGGAAGTATAAAGGCAGCACAAATCAGAAGTTTAAGCTGCATTCTCCATATATGCTGCTGTGGGGTTACACATGCCAGGATAAAACTGCCAAGCCAGATACTGAAAAAACTATAAATCTCATAATTTGGTGCACCTGCAGGAATACTGATAAAACGATTCGCATAGAGATAACCCAGCATGGAAAGTGGCAAGCCAATTATCATGGTGATATTTAAGCGGTTCACCAAATAATGTCCGAGATGGAAGCGCGCTGATTTTTTCTGCATCTGGCGTTTCAGACTCCACAGCAGCAGTCCGGACGCAATCATTGCGCAGCCTAAAATGCCAGAGAAAAATAACCCTAAACGTAAAATAGGTTCGGCAAAACGTGCCATATGCAAGCCATATATGCCGGCATTGAGTGTGGCAATTGCACTTTCATTTCGTGTATTTTCAAGCAATCTTCCGGTTGCAGCATTTAAAATAAGCTGTGTCTGATTGCGGGTAATGGACTCATCTTTGAGTTGCGTCAAAGTTATTTTTGCCAGCTGGGTATTCGGCTGCTTGACCGTGATATTGTCAAATTCCGCATATCCCCAGTGTTGCTGTGCCGTGGTGATAAAATGTTGAATTGGCAGCATCTGGGTTTTCACAGGAACTGAGGGGGTGGCTGATGTATTGATTGTGCGAATTTCTTCAAAATATTGAAAGGGATTGTCTGGATAAAGCTTTTTCATACCGGAAGGCAGCACGATATAAAAGAAAATCGCCAGCCCGGTAAATGTCATGGTCAAAAAGAACGGCAGGGCAATCACTGAACTGACATTATGAAAATCCAGATAGGAGCGCTGCCCCTTAAATGCTCTTAAGGTAAAAAAATCTGTCAGGATTTTTTTATGGGTAATGATTCCTGAAATCAGAGTCAATAACATGATAAAGGCAGCAATCGTCACAATCAGCCGACCAATGGTGTAGGGCATACCATAGAGCTGAAAATGAAAATTATAGAAAAAATCTCCCCCTTGGGTGGCCGAGAGGTTTAATTCTTTTCCTGTCGAAGCATCCAGGGTTTTGACTTCATAGCCACCATCCGCTTTTTGCCAGTAGACTTTATTCACAGGTGAATCTTGATTGGCGACTCCGATATACCAGTTTTGGGCGTTCGGTGCATGCTGCTGTAAATAGCTGTAAGCAGATTTTAAGGCAGTTTCCTGATTGACTTGTATTGAGGCAAATTCAGGCTGCATCCATATACTGATTTCATGCCGGTAATAGGTGACCGCGCCTGTTGAAAAGATCGCGAAGAGCAGCCAGCCAAAACTTAAACCTAACCATGAATGTAGCCATGCCATGGATTGACGGACAGATTTATGCATGGTTTAACCTATGAAGCGGGAGATGGTAAATAAGCTAAGGAAAGGAAGCAGGCTATAGACCGAAAGCTTTTTTAAACTCTGGATACAGAAGATGCCAATCACAAAACAGACATAAAAAATCAGGGCAATAACGGCGGCCAAATAGACGGATTCTGCTTTGGGCAGAAAAGCCTGTAGAAAGTAAGCCAGATCGAATGCGATCAAATAACTGCACAAGTAGCCCATCCCAAAGCTCATGCCTAAGCGATAGAAAATGGCGAGTGGCTGCACTACAACAGACATCATATTTGGCCTTGAATAAATCTATACTGATGAAAATCTAAAAACTTAATAAACAAAACTTAAAGTCGTCACCAGATACTGTTTTTTATAGGCCTGCTGATTCAATTTTCCGGCCTTGTCTGCTTCTTTGCCAACTTCAATGACATATTGACCTTTCCATGGCGTGGCGATCGTAATCTGGCCTTGGCCGTTGGTGGTGTATTTTTTTAGCCAGAATTGCGGGGAAAAGACTGTGACTTCAACATCCGCAGCAGCTTTACCCTGATACAGTACCGTAAATGTATTGCTGTTGATCTGGGTCGGGACAATATCCAGTTCTGACTCTGCTTTCAAGTTTTTTCTGCCGGATTTGGCATGATAGCTCAGCAATGATTCTCCATAGATCAATTCATGAGTGAGCTGGACATCGGTCTGGCCTTGGGTTGCATAGAGCAAATGATCCTGTTGCATTTGAGGACTAAATGTTTTTTTGGCCTGAACGGCCTTTGCCTGATTGAAAGACTTGAGGGCACCTTGCTGAGTTTCTTTGAGCTGTTCACTATATTCACCAAAGAACGCATGAGTCTGCTGATTTGTGCCACGTTCTAGCCAAAGCATATGCGCCTGAGCTGAAAGTGTCATAGACAGTCCAAGGGTCAAAGCGATCATTTTTTTCATTTGTTTTACCTATTTTTGTGTATGTAGTGATGATTTAGCCCTGAACATGTCATTAAGGCTAAGCTTGAAAATCAGTATTTAAATTTCACGGCAACGCTGTAATTCGCTGGTGCACCATAAAAACCTTGCTGATTGGGGAAATTGAATAGGTATTTTTCATTGGTCAGGTTATTACTATTGGCTTGCAAGGTCATATGCTTATTCAACTCATAGCTGGCCATTAAGTTCACGAGCGCATAGGCATCCTGTTCAATGACTCCAGCTTTCTGGGTAATCACTCCATTGGTGGTTGCTTCAGGCACATCCAGATAGGTTTGATCCTGCCACTGCACACCAAGGCCCAGTTTCAGTTTTGGAAGTTGTGGCACCTGATAGGTAGTTAAAAGATTAAAAGACTGGGTTGGATTGAAGGTACGCGCATCACCGCCATTGATCAGATCTTTCAGGCTAAACTGGGTATAACCAAAGCTTAAGTTAAAATGGTCGGTCAGTTGTCCCGCCAAGCCAAACTCGTAGCCTTGGGAACGCAGGTCACTGACCTGAGTTGTGCGTAAAGTCGGAATACCATCAGAATCACGAAGCGGATAATTACTTTGCTCCGTTCTGAACACGGCCATAGTTGCGGTAAGCTTGTCATCTAGCCAAGAACCTTTTACTCCGACTTCATAGCTTTCACCTTCGATCGGTTTGTTAATGCTGACTTCATCTGCTTTGGTGGTTTGCGGACGGAAAATCGAGGTATAACTCAGATAGCCTGTATATTCAGGGCTAAAGTTATAGGTCAGACCGGCATAGGGTAAAACTTTATCTTCATCATAAACAGTATCTTTTCCATAACTACTGCCACTGCTTTCAGCCTGAACGTAGTTCGCACCTAAAAGCAGTTTCAGATCATCATTCAGATGCAGTCGGGTCGCAGCATAAAGGCTCTGGTTCTTCTGCCGGATATGCATTTCACCACTGGTTTTCGACATATCCCAGCTTGGTTCTTCGGGTGTAAAGCTGGCTAAATCTGTGGTCAGCGGATTGACAAAGCTGCCAGCATAACCCAATTCATCCAGACGATTTTTGGCCCAGACATAGCCCAATGAGGCTTCATGGCGTTGTCCCCAAAGCGGATAGGTGCCGCTAAAACTCAGGCTGGCTTGTTGTTCTTTATTGTCATCAATATACATGCCTGGGTAGAGGAAGATGCCTGAAGTGCCATTTGCGCCAGGTTTGCCGGACAGAAACAAGAGCTTTGAATCGCGTTGTGTACGTTTTTCATCATAGGTCAGTTTGGCTGTCCAGTCGCCACCCAGTTTTTGTTCAAGCTCGGCAAAGTAACTTTTAATATTGCTATCCCAGTGGGCCCAGCTTGGACTGTAATTATAATTCCGTGAGTAACTGAGCTGCTCACCTTCAGTATTGATCAGTGGATTAGAACCCCAATTGACACCATTCGGCTTGTGATTGGTTTCAGTATAGCCAGCAGTCAATAGAGTTGTGCCAGTAATATCTGCCTCCACAACAGCACCTATGCCGTTTTTTTCCAGTTCATAACGATCCAGATAACTGTCGCCTGTTTGTTGATAGCCAAATACACGACCTCTGACTTTTCCATCTTGGGTGAGAGGAGAGGATACATCTACTTCATAGCGCTGCGTATTCCATGAGCCATAACTGGCATTAAAGGCTGTTTGAAGGTCGGATGTCGGGCGTTTGCGAATCATATTAATAGTTGCGCCGGGATCGCCAATTCCATTATTTAAGGCATTCGCGCCTTTGACCACTTCTACACGGTCAAACAAAAAACTGTCTGGATTATCATTATTATAATTATAGCCTTCGAGTGGAATACCAACGCCATCGACTAAAACATTTGAAATCTCGAAACCTCGGGCAAGGTAGGAGGTCCGTTCCGTTTCCTGATTGCTGACGATAATGCCAGGGGTATTGCGCAGTACGTCCCGGGTATTATCCAAGGCAAAGTCATCCAGTTGCTGGCGGGTAAGGACATTGACTGTTTGCGGCGTTTCCTTAAGTGGAATATTCAGTTTTGAGGCGGTTGACGAGTTTTGGATGATATAGGCTTTACTCTGTTCAGAGCTGAGCTCACTCTGTTCTGATTCCGCTGTAACGGTAATCGTCGGTAATTGCTGAGTATCATCGGCAAAACTTTGTTGTGTAACTAAAATCGAAAAACTGAGTAAAGATAGTTTAAATGATGAAGGAACGGTAGAAGACATTTTAGTTAATGTAAATGATAATAATTATCACTAATTTTATTATTTAATATCTCTTAAAGCAATCTCAACATAACAGGAAATATGAATGAAAAATGGGTTAATGATAGGTAAATTTCCAAATAAAACTTTAATGTAAGGATAGGGAGCAATAAATATCACTATTAAAAAGATGTTATTACCTTACCTTTGTGCTCCTGAAAGGCTTTGCTACACTAATAACTAACACTATGATTTTATTATATTTATTTTTTATTAAAGTTTTATAAGACCCTTAAAAATCAGTATCGTGAAAAATATTTATGCAATAAAGCCACGAAGAGATAAAGCTTATCCTGTGCTGTTTGCATCTCAGCGATGTCGATATGAAAGTAACAATTGAAGCGCTTCCTGACAGGGCGATCACCTTGTACCTTAGGCAGTCATGAAATACTATGCCGCTGCAAGCAGCGGTGTAACGACGAGCGTGTCAGATAAGGAATACTCGGCTGCAATGCATAAAGGCAATCGTCTAGCGGCAACAAAGTGCGTTTTTGAAAAGCAACAATTGCCGCCTCATCTTCAGGCGATAACACGCTTGAGCGAGGATTCTTTGGGCCGGTTGTAAGATCATCTACTGAAGTACGTTTCTTCCATTTTGCGACGGTTTTTTGATTGATGCCGTAAAGCTTGGCTAGCGTTCTTGAGCTCTCTTGACTATTTTGTATTGCTCGACGCACTGTCTGTGTCGTTGTGACGCTGCTGTGTAGAACTTGTCCCATAGTGCTTCCTTCCATTTCTCTAAGAATGTTGCACCATTAAAATCTGGGACTAAACATCTAGCTAGAAAGTTCCACAGTTTGAAATTAAACGTCGATAAGCCAGGAAAAAGCACAAGCTACCGATCATTCCAAGATAGAGCAGTTTAGGCAAGATCAGTGTTGTAGTCACACCCATTTGATTGAGTTGAATAAACATCTGCACAATTTGGGTAGAGGGCAGGATTTCGCCAACGACTTGCATCCAGGTGGGCATGGCAGCATGCGGCCAGGCCGCACCAGATAAAAAGAACAGCGGAATAGAAGTGAATACAATGACATGCCCCGCACGTTCCGGCAGATCCAGAAAACTGGCAAATAGGCAGGTCATGCCCATTATCGTGTAGATAAAAACTGGAACAGCCAGTAGCATCCCGAGAAGGTTGCCACCGCGCGGATAATCAAACAGCCAGAAGCTGAAACCGAATAAATAGAAACATCCCAGACAGCCGATGGTGAAGACGGCTAAGCACATCCCAGTCAATGCATTTACGTTTAATTCTATTTTTCTTTCCCGATATACCAAAATCAGCATACTCAAACCTAAAAGAATGGTTTGGTGGATAATTAAGGGTGCAACCGCAGGAAAGACATAGCTGCCATAGCCGGACAGCGGATTAAATAAAGGAATTTGATGCACAGAAAGAGCGGGTGAAAAATCCGAGACCTCGCCAAAGCGTTCAGTATAGTCTGCCAACGTTTGCTCAACCGATGTGGCTAAGCCCAGACCAATTTGTTTGGTCACTAAAAAGTTGGCTGTGCTTAAATACAGGCCAATGCCACCTGTTTCACCATGCCTTAAGCTTTGCGATAAATTGTCCGGTAGCAGTAAAATGCCATCAGCTTTTTGTGACTCCACCCCTTGTTTGGCTTCGGCAAAATTTCCGGTAATCGCCTGAATTTCGACATTGGGGCTTTGTGCCACCTGACCAATAATGCGGGTACTTAAGCTACTTTGTTCTTCATCGACAATAATAATCGGTAAGGCTTCAGCCTGCTGTGCCTGATAAGCGGTCGGATAAAAAAAGCTGTAAAACAAGACGGATAGAATCAGCGTGGTAAAGATCGTGCCGTGACTGACGATATCTTTAAAGCTTTGTAGATAGTAAAACCAAAGGGATTTCATGGTGTTGCTCCTTTGGCGATTTTTTTAAGAAATAGATAAGCCAGCAGAGCGTAGACTAGGGCATAGATCAACAGCATCAATCCAGCTTGCAGTGAAATATGTACTGGACTACCAATCACCCATTGTTCAGTTTGTAATTTGGCATAGGGCGTAAATGGAATAATATTGGCCCAAAACTGGGTGAACAGGGGCGCATTATTTAAAGGTAGGGTCACACCGGCAAAGCTCAACGATGAACCCCCATAGACCGCAATGAGGCCGAAAGATTTACTTAAATCTTTGGTCGCCAGAACCACTGCACTGCTTAAAAATGCATAGGCGCTATACAGCAGAAATTGCGCCAATAGAATCAGGCTGAGTGAGCCGGCAACAAACCAGCCGCGAATCTCAATCAGCCAGAACATCCAGATCCAGGTCCATAGACTAAAAATAGCCACATAGACCAGGTTCTTAGACAGCAATGCCATCCAGATGGACGAGTTGCTGATCCAGCTTGTTAAGGTCTGTCGCTTCAGTTCCTGACCGACGGAAAATGCCACACAACAACATAGCAGTAAATGCAGAATTGCCGGAATGACATAGGGTTCCAGATAGAATTCATAATTCAGTTGTGGATTATACAGCGGCGATATTTTGATATGCGGCGACGGTGCTTCGAGAGAAGGCAGCCGGTTGCCCAGATATTGCTGTCCGCCAAATTCAGCCAGTGCTTGCAGGGTACTGACCAGCATGGCAGAGGAGATGGTATTTCCGATACTGAAATAACTCTGGTTAAAGGCAATACTGATGTCAGCATCCCGGGCACGAACCAGACGTTGCTCGGCACCGCTGGGAATATGGATATAACCCCAAATTTTATTTTGATTTAGCAGGCGCTCAATCTCAGCTGTTTGTTCCGACACCGTAGCAATTTTAAGAGTATGATTCAGCGCCACATGCTGATAAATGCTTTGACTCAGCGCACTCTGGTCTTGATCAATAATCGCAATCGGTAAATGATCCGGTTTCCCTTGAGCAAACATGCTGCTGAATAAAATAATCACCAGTGCAGGTGCCAGCGTGACCAGACACAGATCCCATTTTTCTCGGAGCAGATAGCGCAGTTCGCGCCATATACCCGTCCACATTATCGGGTCTCTTTCAGTTTAAATAACACGCTCATCCCGACTCTGAGTTCAGGAATTGCTGGTGCGGGCACAAGATGCAGCTTAAAACTTCGTACATCATAACCGCCGGTTTGGCGTGTGGTCTTAATGGTGGCAAATTCGCCCTCGGCACTGATCTGCTTGATTTTAAAAGTGGCGGTTTTATCTAGGGCGGGAATATAACCTTCAATACTGCTCATTTTCTGAAACGGGGCATATTGGTCTTCACGAATATTCAGGCTCACCCACATTTGATCTTCAATCAGGCTGACCACAGGGACTGCGGTGGCTACCAGCTCCGAGACTTTGCCATAGGTTTTAGACACCGTTCCGTTTACAGGTGCTACTAATTGGGTTTCTGCTTCTAAAGCATTGGCTTCATCCAGCGCAGCCTGGGCAATATCTACCTGTGCATCGGCGGAACTCTTTTGCTGCGAAGTGCTGCCACGTTTGGCACGTGCGTATTGCTGATACGCTGCTTCTGTCATTTGTGCTGCTGATTGACTGGCTGCATACAATTCATCACGGCGCTGGCGTGAAATCACACCTTCCTTAAATAAATTTGCACCACGCTCATAAGAAACTTTGGCTAAATTTTGCTGTGCTTTCAGCGATTGCCAGTTGGCATACAGGCTCGCGATATTTTCTTCTTGCGAGCCACGTTCAGCAGTCGATTGTAAGGCCAGCGCAGATTGTAAAGCCGCTGCGGCTTGCTGTTTTTTGGCCTGAATTTCCGGGCTGTTTAAGCGCACCAGTACATCGCCTTTTTTGACCCGCTGACCTTCTTCTACATAAATTTCTTCAATACGGCTTGGCACTTTGGTCGCCACCTGAACTGTTTCAGCTTCTACACGACCCTGCAATTCCAGCGGAGCCGGTTGGTAGCTTTTCCATAATCCAAATGCGATGACTGCCAGCAGAACTGGAATTAGGGCGAGCAATAAATATTTTTTCTTTTTAGCGATTTCAGGAGCTTGTTGTTGCTCGGTCGAAGTCGTCGCGTTGTTTTCTATTTCAGTTTTTGTTTCTACCTGTTGTGCAGGCGATTTTTCTGTATCGCTGGATGAAGCCGCTTCATTCACAGGATCATTGAGTTTTTGATCTTCGTTCATGTTCGGCTCCATTAGCGAATATAGTGGGTGTTGGTATGTTGGATGTAGTTCGGAAATTCTGCAATCGAGCCATGGCTTTGTAATAGGGTGGCCAGTGACATCACATATTTGTAGGCATTCAAGGCAGTTTCAGCTCGTAGTCCGCTCAGCATATTTTGTGCATCGATGACCTGTGTGGCGGTGCCCATATCTTCTTTAAAGGATAATTCTTGGATGCGTAAATTTTCCTGTGCGGCTTTCAAGTTTTGTGCCAGAAGTGCATCACTTTGCTGTGCACTGAGTGCTTCGCTATAAGATTTATAAATCAGATTTTCAATTTCCTGCTGGGTGCGTGCAGTGAGCAGTTCTGTGGCAGAGCGTTTGAGTTCGGCAGCCTGAATATTTTTGTTTTTATCGATCCCGGAAAACAGGTTATAGCGTGCGGCAACTCCGACAATCCAGTTTTCATTTTGATCCAGACTATATTCGCCAAAAGCAAAAACATTCGGTTTTTTCGCTGCTTGCTGGGCTTTGACATTGGCTTGAGCCAATTGGGTATCCAGCTGCATTTTTTGAATCAACGCAGAGTTTTGACTAAAAGTTTTCAGCAGATGATTTAAGGCCTGTGGCTCGGTTTTATTGACAAATAAAGGCGTCGAAAGTTCGGTGATGCTACTTCCTTGAAGCAGATTATTCAGCTGGAACAGGGCAGCATTCAAATTGGCTTGTGTGTTTTGCTGGCTGCGCTCGGCATTATTGCGTGCCACTTCAAACTGCATGCGCTGGCCTTTACTGATAAAACCTTGCTGTTCCATCTTTAAGGCATTGCGATAATGCTGCTGCATGGCATTCAGGTTAAACAGCGCAGCTGCATGCAGTTGCTTTTGAAGCTGCAAATTGAAATAACTTTGAATCAGTTCAAAACGCTGCGTATCTTGCTGCTGTTTGTTGCTGAGCTGACTACGACCGACCTGAATATTGGCGATTTCTTTAGCGCTGCTTGTCAGTCCACCGGTATAAAGCGGCATCATGACTGAAACCGTCGGGCGAATCACCTGATCATCCAGCACGACATGCGAACTATCAGGAATTAAGCCAACTCCATTTTGAATAGGTTGTCTTAAACTATTTTTTAGCGGGTCAGCCAGACCCCCTAAGTTCAGTTCATCAATTCTATTATTTACACCATCCGTTAAGGATTGCTCTAAATTATTTTTTAATGCACCCAAAGGCAGATCGAGTTCATTATGAAAGGCATACGCACGAACATTCAGGTCGACTCGTGGCAGACCTATACCTTTCACTGCTTCAGCTTCAAGTTTTGAGGCCTGTTCCAGACTTTGATAGGCTTGGCTGCTATAAGAATTTTGCAACAACTGACGTTCAGCGTCCTGAAAGCTGATGCTCTGTGCATGAGCAAAGCTGCCATACATCATCGATGCAAGCAGATTTAAACCCCAGACAAGCTGTCTTTTATTTTTCTTTAAGTTCATAAAGTCGCTAAACTGATTTAAAGCCGGTAATGTTATCCGGCTAGTATAAATCAAAGGTATGCAGATAGAACTAGTGTAAAGTTATAGTATTGTTTCTTGTGCATTTGTCTATAAAAAAGGAAGCTTATGCATCCTTAATTAACCCGAATCGCGGATAAGAAATTGACTTGAAAAATAAGAGGACTAGAGCCATCAGTTGAGTTACCACACCAAACTCACAACTCTAGTCCTGATGTTCAATAGTACCGAATTATTCTGCGTAATTGATGATTTTTTCTTAAATTTGAAGCAACTTATTGGGAATTTCTCAAACAAAACCGTGGTTCCTTAAGAATCAGAACTGCTCAACTTACAATTTCAGAAATCTGCTTTATTGCCATTTGGTACAAATGCTCTCATTTCAATAATTTCAAAGCCTTTTTCACCTGGTTGAAAGAAGATAAAAGCCATTTATTTAAGTACTTGCCTTGCTATCAAAGGATGATTCATCTGATCAATATGCATGAATTAGCTCTACACGCTTTACATGTGGCACTGATGAAAGGCCAAGGTACACAATATTTATGGATTAATTCAACAACTCTGCCAGTTTGTAAAAATCAACGTATTCAGCATCATAAATCATTAGTCCAAATTGCATCACGTGGTAGAAGCTCAATGGGCTGGTTTTATGGCTGTAAATTACATATTGCGATGAATCAATTTGGTGAAATTGCCTGTTTTGCTTTATCGAATGGACATGTTGCTGATATAAAAATGGTGGAGCAATTGGTTGCTGGTATAAAAGCAAAACTTTACGGGTATCGAGGTTACATCAGCCAAGAATTAAAATTAGATTGAAATATCAAGGTATTGATTTAATTACTTATCATCGAAAGAATATGCAGGCTATTCAACTCTGTGCATCAGATGAATATCACCTAAGACAACGCAATAAGATAGAAACATTATTCAGTTTATTGAAGGGGCAATACAATTTAGTGACGAGTAAAGCACGTAGTCTTCATGGGTTTCTGAGTGGAATTTACGCCTCACTATGTGCATATCAACTCACTCATCAAAATAAGCCAACAATTCAAATTAAGGAATCATCGGCTTAAGCAGGATTCGAGTTAAATAAGCTTTCAAAATAGCTTGATACACTAAAGCTATTTTAAGCAGGCAATGAATATGAAAGAAAACGCTAAAGAAAAATAAAAAAAACAGCGTATGATTTACTCAATGGAATTTTAGATGATGCAGACAAGATGATCCGTAATGATTGGTCACGTGCCGAAATACAAGAAATTTATGACTTGCCTTTAATGGATTTACTGTTTCAGGCACAGCAAATTCATCGCCAAAACTTTGAACCGAATACTGTTCAGGTCAGTACTCTGCTTTCAATTAAAACGGGCCGTTGTCCGGAAGATTGTAAATACTGTTCGCAATCTGCACATTATGATACTGATCTGGAAATTGAAAAACGCGTAGAAGTACAAAAGGCGATTGCTGAAGCCAAACAGGCCAAAGCTTCCGGTTCGACCCGTTTTTGCATGGGCGCAGCATGGCGTAACCCGCATGAACGCGATATGCCGTATGTGCTGGAATTGGTGCAGGAAGTCAAGAAACTGGGCATGGAAACCTGTATGACCCTAGGGATGCTGAATGCCTCACAAGCGGAACGTCTGAAAGATGCAGGGCTAGATTATTACAACCACAACCTTGATACCTCACGTGAATATTATGCCAATGTCATCAGTACACGTAGCTTTGATGACCGCTTAAATACGCTTGATCATGTGCGTAATGCCGGAATTAATGTCTGTAGTGGCGGTATTGTCGGCTTGGGCGAAGGCGTACAAGACCGAGTCGGTTTGTTATTTGAACTAGCGACTATGCCGATTCACCCGGGTTCGGTGCCCATAAATATGCTGGTTCCTATTGAAGGCACACCACTGGCCGATGTTGAAAAACTGGATGTGATTGACTGGATTCGTACTATTGCGGTAGCACGGATTATTATGCCGAAGAGTTATATCCGCTTGTCGGCAGGTCGTGAATCTCTCTCTGACTCTGATCAGGCACTGGCATTTATGGCTGGAGCTAACTCATTATTTTCAGGTGATAAATTGCTTACTGCCCCGAACAGTGGTGAAGGTAAAGACAAAGCCTTGTTTGCTAAATTAGGCTTAAAAGCTGAAGCTGCCAAGAAAACAGCTAAAGAATTGGCTGTAGATGCGATGCAACCTGCTTAATTAATCGTGTAACAAACAGGGATCATTTCAACTTGAATTGGTCCCTTTTTATTGGAGCAGACAAAATGAAGATACTGATGATTACGGGTTGGGGGCTAGGAACAGCGGTCTTAACCCCGTTTGTAGAACAGTTACGGCAGCAGCATCAAGTTGAAGTATGGGATATTTTTGATCCTAACGTGGAAAGTATTTTGGCCGAAAAAGTTAGGCAGGCGAGTTCTTTTGATGTCTTGATGGGATGGTCTTTGGGTGGACAGTTGGCACTTTTGCTGGCTAATGAAATCCAGCAACAATTGAAAATTGCCAAGCCAGTGATTTGCTGTATGTCAAATCCCTGTTTCGTGGCCAACGAAGCATGGCCACAGGCAATGCCAGTTGAACAATATACACAATTTAAATCCTCCATACTGGCTGATCCAAAACGCGGGATGCAGCGCTTCTGTACCTTGGTCACTTTAGCTGGCGCAGCAGCGCGTGAACGTGCAAAATTATTGCACCAACAGTTAAATAGTATTGATTTAAACTATCAGGTTAAGCATCTTTATCTATTGCAGCAATTAAATCTAGTGGATATCTTAAAAAATCATTCAGTCAAGATGCTATTTATATTTTCCGAGAATGATATGTTGGTTCCTTACAAAGTTAGTCAAGAATCCGTGTTTTTAACAACCCAAAATCTGAATTTGGTAAAAATACAGGGCACGCACGATGCCATCCTTTTTGATACCAAGTTACTCGTTGAGCCAATTTTAAAATTTTTAGCCGATCTGGCTTAAGCAAAAAGAGATTGGTAGCTCTTGACGTTTCATTTTCAGATTTAACGCGCTAAGATCAGTTTTAGTTTTAATAATTGGGGTAAATTCTGTGCAGGACGCTTTTGATCAACAGCATATTTGGCATCCTTATACCTCCATGACACAACCCTTGCCATGTTACAAAGTTAAAGCTGCACATGGTGCAGTCATTGAACTTGAAGATGGTACCGAGCTGATTGATGGCATGTCGTCCTGGTGGTGCACAATTCACGGTTATAATCATTCTGAACTCAATCAGGCTGTAACAAAACAATTAGAGTCGATGTCACATATCATGTTTGGTGGTTTGACTCATCAGCCTGCGATTGATGTGTCTAAACTGCTACTCGAGATCACGGCGCCTGAACTGGATAAAATTTTCTTTGCCGATTCCGGCTCGGTCGCGGTTGAGGTGGCGTTGAAAATGGCTGTGCAATATTGGAATGCACGTCAGCAACCACAAAAAACTAACTTTGTTACCACACGCTCTGGCTATCATGGCGACACCTGGAATGCCATGTCGGTTTGTGATCCTGTAACTGGTATGCATCAAATTTTTGGTTCGAGTTTGCCGAACCGTTTATTTGTTCCGGCACCTCAAAGCCGTTTTGATGGGGCATGGCAACCCGAAGATATACAGCCACTTGAGCGCCTGCTGGTACAGCAGCATCAACAGATTGCTGCCATGATCATTGAGCCGATTGTGCAAGGTGCAGGCGGGATGCGTTTCTATCATCCAGAATATTTAAAGCAAGCTAAGTTGTTGTGTGAAAAGTACGATGTACTGCTGATTTTAGATGAAATTGCCACCGGTTTTGGCCGCACTGGAAAACTATTTGCTTATGAACACGCTCAGGTCACACCAGACATTATGTGTATCGGTAAGGCATTGACTGGTGGTTATATGACCTTGTCAGCGACCTTAACCACTCGCCATGTAGCAGAGACGATTTCAAGTGGTGAAGCGGGTGTGTTCATGCATGGCCCAACTTTTATGGCTAATCCGTTGGCCTGTGCGGTCGCATTAAAAAGTACCCAGCTGTTACTGGCTCAAGACTGGCAGACGCGTATTCAACAGATTGAAAGTACACTAGAACAATATTTACTGGATTTAAAATCCTTGGCACAAGTCAAAGATGTGCGTGTCCTCGGCGCAATTGGCGTGGTTGAGCTACATCAAACTATTGATTTAGCGCGTTTTCAGGCTGAATGTGTATGCCGTGGCGTCTGGATTCGTCCTTTTGGCCGTCTGGTCTATGTCATGCCGCCATATGTAATTTCAACACAGCAACTTGAAACTTTATTAAAGCATATGCGGGAGATGATTCAGCAGATAGAGGCAGTAGCATGAACCATCTTGAGCATTTCCAGCAGCAGCTAGATGACTTGAAACAGCAAGGGCAATATCGCCAGTTTAAGTCCAATATTTCTAGCCAGCCAAGATTGCAACTCAATGGCCAAGAGATGCTGAATCTGGCATCCAATGACTATTTAGGTCTGGCATCCAACTTAACGCTACGTGAAGAATTTTTTGACCTCACGCCGATGTCTGAGCGATATATGAGTTCAAGCTCTTCACGTTTACTGACAGGAAACTTTCCCAATTTTGAACAACTTGAAGCACAGATGTCACAGGCTTTTGGACGTTCAGTACTGCTGTTTAATAGTGGTTATCACATGAATATCGGGATTCTTCCTGCGCTCAGTAATGCTAAAACCATGATCATTGCTGACAAACTGGTACATGCCAGTATTATCGACGGGATTCGTTTATCTAAAGCTGGCTATGTGCGTTACCGCCATAATGACCTGCAGCATTTGACTCAGTTTTTAGAAAAATATCAGTCAGATGAATCTATCCAGCGCATTATTGTGGTAACTGAATCAATTTTCAGTATGGATGGGGATGAAACAGATTTAGCTGCTTTGGTGGCATTAAAACAGCAGTTTGCAAAAGTCATGCTCTATGTCGATGAGGCACATGCAATTGGTGTGCGCGGTGAACGTGGATTGGGCTGCGCAGAACAGTATCAAGTATTGGATCAGATTGACTTCCTGGTCGGTACCTTTGGCAAGGCTTTGGCTTCAGTTGGTGGTTATCTGGTCTGTGCGCCAGTGATTCGTGACTATCTGATTAATAGCATGCGACCTTTAATTTTTAGTACCGCCCAGCCGCCACTATGTATGGCCTGGACTAGATTTATTTTTCAGAAGGTACAGCAGCTTCAGGCGGGACGAGTACATTTGGCAGCATTGGCTGTACGCTGTCAGCAGGGCATTCAAGACTTGGGATATCACTGTCCGTCAACTTCGCAAATTGTGCCGGTACTGATTGGTGAGGCAAAACGCACCATTCAGGCGGCTGAAATTATGCAACAGCAGGGATTTTATGTGCTACCAGTACGTCCGCCAACGGTTCCTGCCAATACCTCCAGACTCAGAATCTGCCTGAATCAGAACATTTCTGCGGATGAGCTGGATGCATGTCTGCAGGTGCTGAGGAATTTGCCGCGATGAACAGCAAACAAATTGCCCAACGTTTTGCTCAGGCAAATCTCAGTTATGAGCAGCATGCGCTTGTACAAAGTGCCGTAGCGGCAGAGTTGATGCAGTTCATGCAGCAGCATGTAGCACAACCACATTTGCAAAGAGTATTGGAAATTGGCTGCGGTTCAGGGTTTTTTACCCGGCTTTTTATGCAGTATTACAGCTTTGATCATTTATTTTTAAATGATCTATATGCCGAAGTGAAGCAGCATTTCCCGGAAGCTGATCGGCTTTTGTGGGGAATTGGTAATATTGAAACCTTGCCACTGCCGCAGTCTCTGGACATGGTGCTGTCGTGTTCTGCATTGCAATGGATCTCGGATTTAAAAGCATTGTTGCTCAACATTGCGCAGGCCTTAAATCCCTCTGGGCATCTGTGTTTTGCCAGTTATACGGACAATAATTTAAAGGAAATTAAGGCACTGACCGGACAAGGCCTGGATTATCTGCCTTTAGCGGAGGTCTGTGAACTGCTTGAATCCTTAGGCTTTGACATTCTGCTGCAGACAGAAGAACAGATGACCTTGCATTTTGAGCATCCGAAACAGGTGTTACAGCATATCAAAGCCACTGGTGTACAGGCGACGGCACAGGGGTTTCGGTGGACAAAATCGTCCTTACAGGATTTTTATACCGGCTATCAACAATTCCAAGACCCTGAAAGCAAACAGTATGCACTGACCTATCATCCGGTTTATGTCATTGCACGGAAGACAGCATGAGCGCACAGATTTATTTTGTCAGCGGCATTGATACCGCAATTGGTAAAACCTTTACTACTGGTTTTCTGGCCAAAAATTGGAATGAGCAGGGCATTCGTACCATAACCCAAAAGCTGATCCAGACCGGAAATGTCGATATATCAGAAGATATCGAACAGCATCGTGCAATTATGGGTTGTGGATTGTTACAGGAAGACCAGCAAAAACTGACCATGCCGGAAATTTTTACGTATCCGGCTTCACCGCATCTTGCTGCGCGGCTGGATGGGCGAGCCATTAACTTTGAACAGATTCATCAGGCTACCGAACAGCTGGCTGCGGCCTACGACTGTATTTTGCTGGAAGGTGCCGGTGGTCTGATGGTGCCCTTAACCGAAGAGTTCCTGACTATTGATTATATTCAGACACATAATTATCCGGTGATTCTCGTCACTTCAGGGCGTTTAGGCAGTATTAATCATACCTTGCTGAGTCTTGAGTTGTTAAAACTCCGCGGGGTTCAATTATATGCCATTGCTTTTAATCATGCAGATAACTCCAAAGATCCCTTGATCGCTGAAGATACCATTGCTTATTTAAAACAGTATTTGCAGCGTGATTTTGCTGATACGACATGGGTTGATATTCCAGCTTTAAATTTAGCCCTGTCTTCTCATAAGTAAGTGATCCGCTTGCAGCGAGGCTGATGTGAATGCTTAAATATTGAGGTTGCGCCACTGTAAATTGAATCTGATAGCCATATTTGTTTAACACCATTTTCATCAAATATAAGTCTAGCCTATGCCCATTTTGCTAGGGAGATTTATGCCAGAAACGCTGTCCCAAGTATGCATATCTTCAACCTTTGATTATCATTATGAATGATCAGCACACATGCAGCATAGCAATTGAAATGGTGTTTGCCTGTGCATGCAATAGAGCATTGTTAAGTAGGTTTTTAAAGACGGTATCTAGTTCAAAATCGGGTAGGGCAATTCGGGTCAGGCTCGGTCAGTCAATTGTTAAACTGGGTTCAATTTCCGGATAAAGCGACTGTAAATCGGCAATCACCTGAGTCAGGAGCCGTGGAATTTCAATACTGTACTAGATATCACTCAGTACTTGATCGGTAGATGAAAGTGCTAGAAGCTGTTCCAGTAGCTGGGTACATCGGCGGATACCAAGGTGTACCTGCTGCAAGCTCTGTTGCAATTTGGGCGAGCTTGCCTGTTGTTCTGCCATCAGTTGTGCAAGCTGAATATGAGTTTTGATCGCGGTTAAAGGACTACGCAATTCATGGGCGGCGTATGAACTAAATACTTTTTCATTTTCCGGATTTTGATGCAGTTTATGTATTAAGTGCTTAGAGTTTTGAGCAAAGGACTGTACCTTGGAAGGCATTACTTTGGCATCTAAGGTTTTTAAATAGTGAGTAGCATCATTCACTGATAAATTTGGCTGACTTAAAAGGTTGAAACTTCATCTAAGGCTTTAAGCTCTCGACGAATAATCAAAACGATTAAGTCTATACATAGCAATAAAGACAAAATTATTGGTATTAATACCGATTATAAAATCTTTTTGAGCAATTATCCACGTAGGAACATCCGCTCTGCTACCACCACTTGAATATCCTCACGACGTAACACATAACTGAGCCTCACCTTGTTGCTTTGTACTAAAGCCAACTACTTGGTGGCTTAAATCTTTCGGTGCACCTCGGGTTTTTGCTACCACATGCTGAACGACACTGACGTCAGAGCCAAATAAAGACACTTTATAGGCAATCAACTGCTCTTGATTGGTGGAATGAAGTTGTTGGGCTAGTACATTTTCATCCAAGTTTTGCATCGGCAGTTGTTGAGTCAATCGAGCGACCATTGGATGGCTGAATCAAACCAAATTGATGTATTTCCTTGACTGAGCAAGGCTTTATTGTAGGTAGATCAACTGGTTGTACGATAGATCTTGGGTGCAGACCTCTTCATTTAGAAATTATATTCCCCAAGAAGCTTTCAGTGGTAGGTTTGTGCAACAAAGCCTCTTGCAAATAAAGGCTATCAAGGGATTTATACATTGTATCCAAATAGTTTATGGCCATTAAAAGCAAAAAAGCACTAAAAACCAGATCTCGAGCTAAAACTTTATAACCAAGAAATCAATAAAAGAAGAATTGGGATTGAACAGGTATTTGGAACTTTGAAAACCTTCAAAATCCTTGCCGAGCGATATCGCAACCCTGGCAAAAGACTAGGATTAAGATTTAATTTAATTGTGGGAATCTATAATTTTGAGCTGAGTAAAAAGTGAATTATGAAAGAAATCTAATATATAAAATTTTAAGAGATTATAAAAATTGGTCATACCAAAAAATAAATTAAATCTTTTATATTGTGTTTTTGGGCTAATATTACTAATATCGCCAATACAAAATGCACATTTTATCTCTTAAACACTAAATTGGTCATACCAATTTAGTGTTTAAGTACAATAAACTGTTCAATCTAGTAGTTAAGCATTTCAAGGAGTAGACAATGCTTCAACAGTGGCAACAAATTTATGATCCTATAGGCAATATCTGGATTTCGAGTGCTATTGCGCTAGTTCCAATTATTTTCTTTTTTTTAGCGTTAGCTATTTTTCGCATGAAGGGTAGTGTAGCCGCTACAATTACCGTTTTTTTAGCCTTTCTGGTCTCATTATTTTTATACAAAATGCCAATTGGAATGGCATTAGCATCAATGGTCTATGGATTCTTCTACGGCCTGTGGCCAATTGCATGGATTATTATCGGTGCAGTTTTTATATATAAGATTTCAGTAAAAACAGGACAGTTTGATGTTATTCGTTCGTCTATTCTGTCAATTACAGAAGATCAACGTCTGCAAATGCTATTAGTTGGGTTTGCTTTTGGTACGTTTTTAGAAGGTGCGGCAGGTTTTGGTGCGCCCGTCGCAATTACTGCGGCACTGTTGGTGGGACTCGGCTTTAAGCCTTTATATGCGGCTGGGCTATGCCTGATAGTTAATACTGCACCTGTTGCTTTTGGTGCAATGGGAATTCCGATCATTGTCGCTGGGCAGGTTTCAGGTGTTGACACCATGGAAATCAGTCAAATGGTTGGTCGTCAGTTACCCTTTATGGTGCCAATTGTATTGATCTGGATCATGGCAATCATGGATGGTTGGCGTGGGGTTAAAGAAACTTGGCCTGCTATTTTAGTTGCCAGCTTATCTTTTTCTTTAGCGCAATATCTAACATCAAATTTTGTTGGGCCTGAGTTACCCGATATCACTGCTGCAATTGCATCATTAATCAGTTTAACTATCTTACTTAAGTATTGGAAACCAAAACATATTTTTCTTTTTGAGGACAAAAATATACAGGTAGATGAAACTATTATCAAGCAAGCTCGTAAACAATATAGTGTGGCACAGATAGCCAAAGCCTGGTCTCCATTTCTGATACTTACAGCAATGGTGACGATCTGGAGCATCAAACCTTTTAAAGATTTATTTGTTAAGGACGGCCCATTAAGTGATTTAGTAGTTTCAATTAAAGTGCCGTATTTGCATCAATTGATTCAAAAGCTACCACCTGTCGTGCCTGAAATTAAAGATTATGATGCGATTTATAAGTTTGATTGGTTATCAGCAACGGGTACGGCGATTATATTGGCGGCATTGATCACGATTATTTATTTAAACATGAAACCTAAAGAGGCAGTTTCGACATTCTTTGAAACCGTGAATGAACTAAAAACCCCAATTTATTCGATTGGTATGGTACTGGCTTTTGCGTTCATTGCAAACTATTCAGGTCTGTCAGCAACGCTTGCTTTAGCACTGGCACATACGGGTCAGGCTTTCACCTTCTTCTCACCATTCTTGGGTTGGGTTGGAGTGTTTCTTACAGGTTCAGATACTTCAGCTAACGCATTGTTTTCAGCGTTACAAGCAACTACAGCACAGCAAATCGGTGTGCCTGAAGTCTTGTTAGTTGCTGCCAATACCAGTGGTGGAGTAACAGGTAAGATGATTTCCCCTCAATCAATCGCGATTGCTTGTGCAGCAGTGGGTTTAGTTGGTAAAGAATCTGATTTATTTAGATTTACAGTAAAACACAGCATTATCTTTACGGTGATGATTGGTATTATTGTGACCTTACAAGCTTATGTTTTCCCGTGGATGATTCCGTAAACGGGTCAAGGAAAAAAATGAAAGTCTCCGACAAAGTGGTACAGCGTTTACGTCTGTTGATTGAAAAAAATAATGTGCAAGTCGGAGAGCGATTGCCTGCTGAACGCCAACTCTGTGAACAGTTAGGTGTGTCTCGTAGCTCTTTACGTGAGGCGATTCAACAACTGATTACCGCAGGGATTATTCAGAGCAAAGCGGGTGCAGGCACCTATTTAAAGCAGTTGCCTGCACATTGGTCACAGTATCAAATCGTTGAGCCATTATCCGGTTTGATGGATCAGGATCCTGAATATCGTTTTGATGTACAAGAAGCTCGTATGGTGCTTGAAGGTGGTACAGCATGGTATGCCGCACAACGTGCCACACCCAGTGATTTGATCAATATTCGTCAATGTTTTGAGCAGATTAGCCATTTTCAGGCTTTAGGTGATGATGCCCACGCAGCAATAGCGGATGCGAATTTTCATCTGGCGATTGCAGAAGCATCCCACAATCTAGTGCTGATCCAAATGATGCGTAGTTTGTTTGATTTATTGCAAGACAACGTGATGTTAGGGCGACGTAAAGTTTACACCACACCACAACATTTTGAACAATTGCATGACCAGCATTTTGAGGTGATGGACGCAATTGAACGTCAAGACTCAGAGACTGCACGTAAGGCAGCTTGTGGGCATATTGAATTTGTTGTTCAACGCGTACGTATGATCGATGAAGAAGAAGCTCGTCGTCAACGTTCGAGTCGATTAAATAGGACATAAGTTATGATTATTTCTTCTGCAAATGACTATCGTGAAGCTGCGAAACGTCGTTTACCGCCATTTTTATTTGAATACATCGATGGTGGTGCCTATGCGGAATATACTTTAAAGCGTAATGTAGACGATTTATCAAAAATCGCTTTACGTCAACGTGTGTTAAATGACATGTCTGAGCTGAGCTTAGAAACGCAATTGTTTGGTGAAAATTTGGCGTTGCCAGTGGCATTGTCACCTGTAGGTCTAACGGGTATGTATGCGCGTCGTGGTGAAGTTCAAGCCGCGGTTGCCGCAGATAAAAAGGGCATTCCATTTACCTTATCAACAGTTTCAGTTTGTCCAATTGAAGAAGTGGCACCTGCGATTCAACGTCCGATGTGGTTTCAACTGTATGTACTACGTGACCGTGGTTTTATGAAAAATGCCTTGGAACGTGCTAAAGCCGCAGGCTGTTCTACCTTAGTATTCACAGTCGATATGCCTGTTCCAGGTGCGCGTTATCGTGATGCACATTCAGGAATGAGTGGTAAAAATGCTGCAATACGTCGTTATATGCAATCGTGTATGCACCCACACTGGGCTTGGAATGTCGGTTTATTGGGTCGTCCGCATGATTTGGGTAACATTTCGAAATATTTAGGTAAGCCGACAGGTCTGGAAGATTATATCGGTTGGCTGGGAAATAACTTTGACCCTTCAATTTCTTGGAAAGATCTTGAGTGGATTCGTGATTATTGGGAGGGTCCCATGGTTATTAAGGGGATTTTAGATCCTGAGGATGCCAAGGATGCGGTACGTTTCGGAGCAGATGGAATTGTGGTCTCCAATCACGGTGGTCGTCAGCTTGATGGTGTTTTGTCTTCTGCTCGTGCGCTTCCTTCAATTGCAAGTGCGGTCAAAGGTGACATCAAAATTTTAGCAGATTCAGGGATTCGTAACGGTCTTGATGTGGTACGTATGTTGGCTATGGGTGCAGATATTTGCATGCTTGGTCGTGCATTTGTATACGCACTTGGTGCTGCCGGCGGTTCTGGGGTAAGTAATTTACTAGATTTGATTGAGAAAGAAATGCGTGTGGCAATGACATTGACTGGTGCAAGAACCATTGCAGATATTACATCGGATTGCCTGGTCAAGCTAGAGAAAGAGTAAGCGATTTAATTACTCACATTACTAAGGCTTTGCCAACTTTCCTTTGAAAAAAGAGATTTTTATCTGAATAATTTGGGTAAACAAAGCTTCCTTTTGAAAAAAACCAACCTTGGCAAGAGTCACCGACATAAAATACACTAAATAACATAATTGGTACGTTAATAAACTCTATATATAACAGTTATATAGAGTTTTTATTTTGTGTGACGTAATTTAAGGTGGGGTCGGATACTTTGATTTTTGGTCACTAATTTATTGTGATAATCAACAATAATAACCAACATACATATGCTTAATCTAAGGGTATTTTACTGACTGGTATAATTTTATGATGAGAGGGGTGTTGCCTGAGGTTACGGTTTCTGTTTGGCCTTTTGGCGTAAGACGTACAAATATAAGCTTTCTACTTTTTCACGTGCCCATGGTGTGGTACGCAAGAATCGTAATGATGATCATGAAGATAAAATCAAAAAATACAGATTTTTGTGTAAATCCTGAGTAGAATTCGACTTTTATTTTTTCTCCAGTAAAAAGGCATAGCTTTTCACTATGCTATTTTGCAAGGACGCTTTATGCTCGCGCTAGATATACAACATATTCGAATGAAACAACACGCCACTGATAAAGCACAAGCTTTGCAATGTCTAGTCGATATCTTGGTCAAAGACCAGTTGGTTACACCTGATTATATTCATGGGTTGACCGGGCGCGAACAACAAAGTGCAACGTATTTAGGGCAAGGAATTGCCATTCCGCATGGGACGCCTCAGTCTCGCCAATATATTTTAAAAACTGGTATTCGTCTGGCGCACTTTCCTGAAGGAGTTGTTTGGGACGGTGAAAATAAAATTTATTTAGCAGTAGTGATTGCTGCGAAATCAGATGAGCATTTGCAAGTCTTACAAATTTTGACGCGGGCTTTAATTAATGATGTCGCTGATCAAGTGAAACAGGCTCAATCCGCAGAGCAAATTATTGCATTATTACAAGCCCAACCTGCATCTTTGGCATTGCATGAAAATTTAATCGCCACTCAAGTTCCCGCACTTGATGTAGAAGATTTAATTTGGCACGCAACACAGTTGCTGAAACAGCAAAAAATGGTGGAGTGTGGTTTTCTGTCGGGTTTAAATCTAAACAGCATGATTCATTTAGGGGAGGGGGTCTGGTCGATCACTTCTAACCAGCATGTTTTGAGCCCAGCTGTAAGTTTGGTAAAAGCGGAACAGGTTTTAAGCCATCAGCAGGAAATGCTCAAGACTTTGGTGTGTATTGCCAGTAATGAGCAACTGGATATGCAACGGTTTCAACGGTTAATGGATATTTTGTTTGATACTGAACAAGTTCATACCCTCAACCAAGAGCAAGATAGTCACCAGTTGGCGCAGTTAATTGGTGCTGAACTGATTCCTGATTGGCCATCTCGTCGTATTGTCTTAGCTAATGCTCATGGTCTACATGCGCGTCCCGCGACACACTTGGTCAATATGACTAAGAAATTTGCAGGGGATGTTCTCGTTGCTGTAGATGAGGGGGCTTACGTTTCGGCAAAAAGTTTAACCAAATTATTAGCCATGGGATGTCGTCGTGGTCAAACTCTGACTTTTATTGCACAACCCGATACCGATGCTGTAGCAGGCTTAGAACAGATTATTGATGCAGTTAAACAGGGCTTAGGAGAAGAGGTTGAAGCTGTTGATTTTGTATCTCATCAGCACAGCAATAGTGACCCAGTCGTAAATACTTTGGAATTAATGCCTTTTGAATCACATGGCGATACGGGTAGCTGCGGTATTGCGGCATCAACTGGCCTTGCTTTTGGTCCTGCTCATGTGGTGAAGCCACGCGAATTTAGTTATGAACGTCGCGGACAGAGTTTTAAAGCTGAGAATGAAAAGCTTGAAATTGCGCTTCATCAGGTGAAAAATAGCTTACGTCAATTCATTGCACATACTGAATCTACTGCCATTAAGCAGATATTCATGGCACATTTGGAAATGCTGGATGATCCAGACCTCCTCCAAAGTGTACAACGCGGTTTAAAACAGGGGTTGTCTGCTGCTGCAGCTTGGCATGATCATATTGAAGTGGCTGCTACCGCACAGGCTGCACTTAGCGATCGTTTACTTGCAGAGCGTGCGGCTGATTTAAGGGATATTGGTGAGCGAGTTTTGGCTGTTTTGTGCGGTGTGGCCGATGTCACAGAACCCGAGCAACCTTATATCTTAATTATGCATGATGTTGGCCCGAGTGATGTAGCGCGTCTGAATAAAGATCGTGTTGCAGGCATTTTGACCGCGGTTGGTGGAGCGAGTGCCCATAGTGCTATTGTGGCACGTGCTCTGGCTATTCCAGCAGTCGTAGGTGCAGGTGTAGCTGTTTTAAATATTGAGAACCATGCCACCGTGCTAATTAATGGGGATACTGGGGAGTATGTGGTCTCACCCGAGCAAAATCAGATTGATCATGCCATTGCAGAGCGCCAACGCCAGCGTGAGTTGCGAGAACAAGCGGAACAGCATTGTTTAGAACCTGCCATCACACTGGATCAACATCAAGTTGAAATCGCAGCCAATATTGGCAAAGTGGGCGCTACGATACAGGCTGTGGCCGATGGGGCAGAAGCAATTGGTTTGCTACGCACAGAATTGGTCTTTATGTCACACAGCAGTGCGCCTGATGAGGCTACACAGGAAGCCGATTATCGGGTGGTGTTAGATGCTTTGGCAGGTCGTCCATTGGTGGTACGTACACTTGATGTGGGCGGGGACAAACCTTTGCCGTATTTGCCTATTGAAAAGGAAGAAAATCCATTCTTGGGCTTACGTGGTATTCGTCTGACTTTACGTAAGCCAGAGTTGTTACGTCAGCAATTGGTTGCTTTACTTAAAGCAGCGGATAATCGCCCATTAAGAATTATGTTTCCGATGATTGGGCGGGTTGAAGAATGGCGAGCAGCAAAAGCAATTTTGGATGAGGTTCGCATACAGCATCCATGTGAAAACTTACAAGTCGGTATTATGATTGAGGTTCCTGCGGCAGCATTGTTGGCTCCAATTCTTGCTCAAGAAGTTGATTTTTTTAGTATTGGAACCAATGACTTGACTCAATATACTCTGGCGATTGACCGTGGTCATCCACTGTTGTCTGCTGAAGCTGATGGCTTACATCCGAGTATTTTGCTATTGATTGATCAAACTGTTCGGGCAGCACATCAGCATGGTAAATGGGTGGGCATTTGTGGTGAATTGGCTGCTGATCCAAAAGCTGTGCCTGTATTGATAGGCTTGGGCGTGGATGAGTTGAGTATGTCGAGTACCAGTATTCCATTGGTGAAGGCGCAAATTCGTGGTTTGAACTATATAAATTGCAAACAGGTCGCACAGCAAGCCTTAAGTTGTGACAGTGCGTCTGCCGTACGTGCATTGGTGGAGTAATTACGAATGGCTAAGATATTAAGCATTACTCTGAATCCTGCAATTGACCTCACCGTGCAATTGGATCAACTAAAAGTTGGCGAGGTCAATCGTCAGTTAACGGCCCAAAGCCATGCAGCAGGTAAAGGCTTAAACGTGGCACAGGTCCTTAAGGATTTGGGACATGAACTGATTGTGAGTGGCTTTTTGGGGCAAGAAAACCGTCAAATTTTTGACCATCATATCCAGCAAGAGCAATTTGATAACCAATTTATTTATGTTGCAGGTGAAACACGACAAAACATTAAAGTTGCAGAAGCTTCTGGTCAGATGACTGACATCAATGGCAAGGGCTTTTTTGTAGATACCTCAGCAAAACAACAACTATGTGAACGTTTATCTCAACTGATTTTAGAGGTTGATGTGATTGTGATTGCTGGCAGTTTGCCACAAGGGTTTTCTGCAGAAGAGCTTTCGACACTGATTTTATGGTTACAGTCTGCGGGTAAAAAAGTCGCAGTAGATACCAGTGGTGTTGCGTTGAAAGCAGCAATTGCTGCCCATCCTTGGTTGATTAAGCCTAATACAGATGAGTTGACGGAAACTTACCATTTGCCAGCAGAAACGTTTGCAGAACAGCAGCATCTTTTTGCCAGTTTAAATAGTCAGATCGAACATATTGTGGTCTCGATGGGTGAAAACGGGGTGAACTGGCTTCACCGCACGCACCCCCTGCATGCTACTGCACCGAAGGTCACCGTCCAAAGTACTGTGGGTGCGGGAGATTCTTTGCTGGCAGGTATGATTCATGGGTTGTTGAGTTCAACTTCCCCAGAAGAAACATTGAAAACAGCAACCGCAATTGCGAGCAATGCTGTGACCCAAATTGGGTTTGCTCTTCCAGACTTTACTGTTATTGAAGATTTGAAATCGCAAATCTCAGTCCAATCATTGAGTTAATACGATGCAAGAGATAAAACATATTTTATTTGTGCCACATAGTCCCGAGCAGCCGATTAATGCAGTGATTTTGGCCAAAAAACTCTCCAAAGCAGCAACAGCACTTGGTATTTCCAATCATGTGGCGACATCAGTCGAGCATCTTGATTTATCAAATGTTATTGATACGGTTGTTTTTGTTGGACAGAAGTCGGCAGATGCAGATCAACTGCGTGACAAGGTTGTGAAAGTCATTGGTTTGAATAACGCACAACACGATGCGATCATGCTTTTGCAACAAGTTCTTGAGCATTCAGATGCTTTAGATGAAACTATTGCAGCCAATGTAGGGGTTACACGGTTTGTCGCCATTACAGCATGTCCAACTGGTGTTGCGCATACGTTTATGGCGGCCGAAGCCTTACAACAAGGTGCAGTAAAGCACGGTTATCAGATTGATGTTGAAACCCAAGGATCGGTTGGGGCTAAAAATGTTTTATCGGCAGAAAGTATTGTCAAAGCAGATGTCGTGATCTTAGCAACGGATATTGAGGTCAATACAGATCGCTTTGTAGGCAAACGCGTATATCGCTGCAGTACAGGATTTGCCCTTAAGCAAACGGATAAGACTTTTGCAAACGCAATTGCTGAAGCCAAAGTGCTTGAAACGGGTAAGCAAACAGCCACTAAGACAGAAAATGAAAACAAAGAAAAAACTGGAATTTATAAACACCTTTTAACAGGGGTGTCTTTCATGCTGCCGATGGTGGTGGCGGGCGGTTTGATCATTGCCATCTCGTTTATGTTTGGCCTCAATCCTGTTGAAGGAAGCTTTGCCGCATCCTTAAAGCAAATAGGTGCTGCAGCATTTACTCTTATGGTACCTATGCTGGCAGGTTACATTGCTTATTCTATTGCGGATCGTCCGGGTTTAACTCCAGGTTTGATTGGCGGTTTACTTGCAACACAATTAGAGGCAGGCTTTCTCGGTGGATTAGTTGCAGGTTTTATTGCAGGTTATATTGCGTTATTTTTATCGAAACAGCTTAAACTCCCAAGTAGCCTAGAAGCATTAAAACCAATTTTGATTATTCCACTATTGGCCAGTTTAGCTGTTGGTTTAATCATGATTTATGTGGTTGGGCAGCCTGTTGCACAATTGTTTGAATTACTCACACACTTCCTTGCCAATATGGGGACGACCAATGCCATGATCATGGGGATTATCCTTGGGAGTATGATGTGTATTGATGTTGGGGGGCCAATAAATAAAGCGGCTTATGCCTTTACGGTGGGCTTACTTACGTCACAAACATACGGACCGATGGCGATTACCATGGCTGCGGGTATGGTACCGCCATTGGGTATGGCAATTGCAACTTTTCTGGCAAAGCATAAATTTGCCAAACCTGAGCAAGATGCAGGGAAGGCTGCTGTAGTTCTGGGCCTATGTTTCATCTCGGAAGGGGCTATTCCGTTTGCTGCCAAAGACCCGATTCGAGTGCTTCCATGCGCGATCGCAGGTGGTGCTGTAACTGGGGCTTTGGTTGCATTATTTAAATGTGAACTAGTCACTCCTCATGGCGGTGTAATGGTACTGATCATTCCGAATGCGATGAATTATCCATTAAAATATTTATTGGCGATTGCGATTGGAAGTGTGGTGACTGGTGTAGCTTATGCCGTGATAAAACAACGGTTAGAATAAGCCCTTCATAGAAGCTTTGTGAAAGCTATTTAGTGCAATAAATGAATATTATGCTCAATCCTATTTTGGATCAGTTGGAGAGTCTCTGCTTGAATTTGTCTAGGTAATAGGTCATGAGCGATATTGCTGAATCGGATTGCAACCTTACAAATCGAGCCAATAATTTCATCGACTTCTTGGACACAAAGTTCCGCTTCCTGAGTACCAAGTTTTACAAGAGCTTGTCGAGGAATATCCAGTGCCTCACCCATGATATCCATTTGATGTGCAGGAAAGTTCTAAACCTTTACTGATCGCTTCTGCACTGTATTCAAAGGCGATTAATGGCCGACCTGTGATTGCGGTTGAGGAGACCAATGTACCCCAAAGCCAATATTCACCCCATCCATTGTAGTAAACATTAAGTTTTTGAGCATGGATTTATTTCCTTTTGATACGTTGGCGAGCAATACTGTTCTGAAATGACAGCTTTGTCCGTTATAATTGTATAAACATTTTTGGTTTCTGGTAATTATGTCCTCATTGATCAATTTTCTATCTCGCTTTAGTACAGCAACTCTTCAGCGCAGTCTGAGCTATGCTAAACACATTGATAGGGAAACGATTGAGTTCTTTGAGGAAAAAGACGGGGTTACGATGTATGCCCAAATTGAAGGGACAGATTATTACGATACTGCAATTACCTATAATCCCCAAAAAGACCGTTTAATCGATGACGACTGCACTTGTCCGGTTGGATATAACTGTAAACATGCTGCTGCTTTAGCGCGGTTATTCTTTCAGGAATATCGCCAGGAATTTCAGCAGCGTTATGCTGACTCTCAATCCCCGCAGGGAATCGCAAAACGCCAACGGGGGGATGATCAGGCGCAGCGCTGGTTGAATGATTTTAAACGTTATTTACAACAGACTGAACCAGAGCAATCTGTCAAAACAAACAATTATTTAATTTACCTGCTAGATCAGTCTGTCAGCTTAAAGAAATTGACAGTTGATGTTCAGAAGGCCAGACGCAATAAAAACGGCTCAATTGCGGGGGAAAGTTATTATACCCAATATGAAAATATCACCAGAAAGCATCTGACTTTACCTGAACAAAAACGACAATTATTTAACCAGATTTATTATTATGCCAAAATAAACAGTGACGAACGCTTTTATCAAAGCAATCTTGATATCTCCAGAATTTTATTGGAACATTTCAAATCTTTTATTCAAAGTGGCGATGTGTACTGGCAAAAAAAGAGCCATACTGCACTTCAATGGTCAGAACAAGGCTATCACATCGAACTGATCTGGCAACAAGGTGTAAACAAACAGACAGAGCATTTAAACATTGAATTGGTCAATGGTGATATTCGACTCGATTTGAAATCAAATCCACATATTCAGATTCTCGCGAGCCATCCCCCATGTTATGTGGATATTCAACAGAACACGGTGGGCCAGTTATATGGTGAATATACGGCAAATCTTCTGTACCATTTTTTACAGATGCCTGATCTTCCATCTATGCTCTTGCCAGAGTTTGAGAAACTGACTCATCAATATTCAGACGTGAAAAATCTGCCTCAGCCCGAGTCTATTCAGCATATTGATGTCCTTGAGGGAAGTCCCCAGCCAATTTTACGCTTCGGTGTTTTAGATAAATTTGATTGGAAATGGGAAGAGTCTGTTTGTGCCGAAATTGAATTCTCCTATGTAGGCGGACGAATAAAAGCAGGTACATCAGGTGACAGTTTTATTGGTGAGCAGCATGGCAAAATGGTGCGACAGCTTCGGGACTTAGTTCAGGAACAACAGTCAATCCAGCGTTTACAGCTATTGGTCGAATCACTGAAGTGGGTGAAAGATCTTAATTATTACCAGCAATTAAAACTGGATAAACAACGTCTTGATTCTATGGTTTTTGCGTTCTATGGAGACTGGATCAAACAGCTGATGCCCATCAATCAAATTGAATTGATTGGATGGCAGATAGAGCATCTGGAACACAGCCCATTTAAGCTGCAATATGTTGAAAATTTAAATATTTCCATCACTGAATCTGAAAGCCAACAAGACTGGTTCAATATCGGGGCGACCGTTCAGGACAGTGCAGGCAATAGCTATGATTTACTCGATGCACTTGTGGCTTTGGTGAAAGAACAGCCTGATTTACTTGATCCACGGATTTTTGGTCATCTGAATGACAGTCAAATTTTCACCCTGAAAACTGCAGCGGATCAACCAGATTTGGCTTTATCCGCAAAGGACATTAAGCCGGTATTGTTGCATCTGCAGAGCATTTTACAGCAAGAAGAGCGTAGCATAGATCGCTATGATGCGAGTCAACTATTAGAATTACAGCATCATCTGGGGATGGTGTGGCAGGTCAGTAATCGCCTGCAGCAATTTGCGCAGAAATTCAAACAAGGCTATCAGCAACAACTGCCGACACCACAAGGTTTTCAGGGGGAATTACGTCCATACCAGCAGCAGGGCCTAGGCTGGTTACAGTTTTTAAGGGAAACCCAGCATGGCGGGATTCTGGCGGATGATATGGGTTTGGGTAAAACAGCACAAACTTTAGCCCACTTACTCATGGAAAAGCAGGCTGGTCATTTGCAGGACAGACCCGCCTTAATTGTTGCACCCACATCGCTGATGCATAACTGGTTCAAAGAAGCGGAAAAATTTACCCCTGAGCTCAAGGTACTGCTGCTACAAGGCCTCGACCGCCATCAGTATTTTGAGCAGATTTCACACTATGACATTGTGTTAACCACCTACCCGCTCTTGGCGAGAGATGAAGAGCAACTGAAGCAATATGAATATCATCAACTCATTCTGGATGAAGCGCAGAATATTAAAAATCCGCGTGCCAAAGCTGCACAGGTAGTACGGCAATTAACAGCGCGACATCGTCTATGTCTAACTGGTACACCTATGGAAAATCATTTGGGTGAGCTGTGGGCACTATTTTATTTTCTAATGCCAGGATTTTTATATTCACAAGAAATCTTTAATAAAAAGTACCGCTATCCTATTGAAAAACGCGGCGATCAGCAGTTAAGGCAAAAGTTGGTAAACCGCATTAAACCCTTTATTTTACGTCGCTTGAAAACTGACGTTGCCAAGGAATTGCCTGAAAAAACCACGATTGAAGTCAATATTGACATGAATGAGCAGCAATCCAATCTATATGAGGCTGTTCGCGCCACGATGCAGGCAAATATTCAGAAAATTGTGGCAGAAAAAGGCTTTAAGCGTAGTCAAATCCAAATTTTAGATGCCTTGCTGAAGCTGCGTCAGGTCTGTTGTCATCCTAGCTTGCTGAAACTGGATTCAGTTAAAACCGGGCAGGCGTATTCTGCCAAACTTGAACAGTTGATGGATATGGTTGTTCCAATGGTGGAAGAGGGACGAAAAATTCTTATTTTCTCTCAGTTTACCTCAATGTTGGAACTGATTGAACAACAGCTCTATCACGCAGAAATTGGCTATGTGAAGCTGACTGGAAAGACCAAAAAGCGAGATGAAGTCATTACAGCATTTCAGTCTGGACAAGTGCCGGTATTTTTAATCAGTCTGAAAGCAGGAGGGGTCGGTCTGAATCTAACTGCCGCAGATACGGTCATTCACTATGATCCATGGTGGAACCCTGCTGCTGAAGATCAAGCTTCAGATCGTGCATGGCGGATTGGGCAGGACAAGCCGGTATTTGTGTATAAGCTGATTACCAATAAAAGCATAGAAGAAAAAATTATTGCCTTGCAGCAGAATAAAGCAGAACTGGCACAGTCTATTCTAAGCACAGATCATGAGGGAGAAGCGAAACTGACGGAAAATGATGTGATGAAATTGTTTGAGAAATTTTAGCTTGGTTACAGGTTTCCTCTAATCATCTGTAAGTATCTGAAAGTCTGGATGCAATTTTTTCCAATGTTCTCTTAATTTTTCTTTATGAACAGAAATCATAGGTAAGTCTAGTAATAGCGCTGGCCATACTGACCGTGCTTTGTCCATAATGGCGTGAAGTTGTTTTTCAATAACACGCCATGGAACACCGACTTTTTCAGCCCATTGTTCAAAGTGTTTCATCTCAGCTAAATACCAATCTTTATTTTTGGCAAGATTCAATGCGAAATGAAGCTCATTTTCAATATATACACTAGTCATCAATATATCGTATGCGGGAGATAATCTTGGTGTTCTTTTGTCCTGATAAATCATACTCCAGTTTTTTAAGTGTGCATCTCCATTGGCGAGCAAAATGTTGACAAGTAAGCGGCTGGCAAATTGCTGAATATCAAGAATTTTGTTATCTGAAAATTGATAAATGATCTTTCCTATCTGCTCATAATTTGTGGTGCTGTATTTCTGCTGTGGATATGCACCGAAGATCTGAGCAAAGTCTTCGATGTGAATAAGCTCTGTAGTATCAGCAGTACTCTGTCTATCAAATCTTTTGATTGCAAAAGCATATTGCTCTTGGGGTAAATTTAATGGTGGAAGGTTTTGTAAGAGTGCCATATCCACCAAGCGAATCTCAGGGACATCTATTCCGACCATTTTGGCAAGGCTCATCATAGAATATTCATTTAGCGGAACAAAAGCATGTCTGGAAGAAGGAGTTTTGATAATCCAGTCCCCGAGTAGAGACGATTCCGTTGCCTGGACTAGTGTAAAACGCCCATCTTTGGCTTTCATGGAAAACTTCATTTGGACGCCGGCCAAGGAAAACTTATTATCTGTTCGAATCTCTTGCTTTAAGATCTGATCTGGATTAGAGATCTGCAGTTTGAATTTTATTTCATCTGGAATTTCTTCTGGATCTAATGGAGTCGCAATGAGTGCTCCAGGTAAATCATGACCTAAAGCTGCCAATAACTGAAATTCATTGTCTATATGTACTTTGAGGCTTTGTGCAATCAGTTCGCGTAATGCACCTTCTGGTAGCAAGTTTGATAGCAAGGGATGTAAACGCTGATGTGTAACATAGGTCTTTTCTAAAATTTTATCCACTTGAGGATACAAGGGGGAAGTCAGCAGGCTCAAGGTCGGGCGTTGCTGATCAGAGCGGAAAGAATCTGTAAAAACCAGAATATTTTTTCCGCTCTGAAATCCTGCCAAGTATCCAACGATACCGTGATGTAATGTTAATTTCAGGACGGCAACAGTATTCATGGTTCCTCTCCTCCGAGAAGACCCTTCCATGGGTTAGTCATTAAGTCATCCTGATCTTCAATAGTGACTTTAATTTCATCATTCAATAATTGTCTGATCAAATGAACCTTATCATCAGGGATGAGCATCAGTTGAGCATTTAATCCTGCCGCTATAATTTCTAAGGTCTCTAATCGAGGGTTGCCCTGACTTTCCAGTTTTTGGTACTGCTGTCTTGAAATGCCTGTACGGGATTGCATATCAACTTGCTTTAAGCCCAATTGGGTTCGTCTTTTTTTGATTTGCTGAAGTAAAGACTTATTCATTGTAGATGCATTTATTGCTTTTAGGTTCTGTAAGAAACATATTAGTTTCTTTTTTTTTGAAAAGCAATTTATGACTTTATCATTTCGATCGGCTTTGTTGCACAAAGATTTGAAATGCAAAGCGCCCCTAATTGAGCCAAATTTAAGGCGTAACTTGGGTAAGTGGTCGACCTAATTCCGTAAATCTGTTAAGGACTGCTACACGTGCATGGATCTCATTCACTTGGCTATCAAAACTCCTTGCACTGAGTTTATCTCCTAATAATTTGATGCAATGCATCTTAGTTTCAACCAAACTTCGCCGATGATAGCCTGACCATTTTTTCCATAGTGTCCTGCCTAAACGCTTAACTGTTCGAAGTAATTCATTTCGCTCTAGCGAGCTACTCTTTGTATCTTTCCATGGTTTCGCATTTTTTCTAGGTGGAATCACCGCATGCCCTTGCCGATCTGCAATGAACCGTACCGGGTTTGTCGGAGACTTTTATTTAAGTTAGGCCACCTGACCTAACGGGTTAATCTTATAATCGTACATTGCTTCAAGCTCAAAAGACGACACATAACTCAGCGCATCAAGCACCATATCTGTATTCTTACCACGCCATACACCTTGTATTTCAAGATTTTGCATCAATCGAGAACTGTATAGCGCGCAATAACATAACTTCTCGTTGCAGTTGTTGCCAGACTTTACGAACGCCATACCGGCCCGAACTTTCTTTCCAAATTCGTTTGATTTGCTTAGCATGATGAAAATCATGTAGATCTCGTTTTGCTCGATGTTCCCTTGCGAAGCGATGCGCTTCTCATCGCAGGAAAGTTGGTCTCCGACAAACCCGGTACGGTTCAGTATCCAAAAATTGGAGAATCCTGGCGGGCAAATTGGGAAAATATCCGAACGATCTTTAGCTATCCTGCTGAAATACGTCATGCGATTTATACAACAAATGCAATTGAATCATTGAATAGCGTGATCCGCCATTCAACTAAAAAGAGAAAGATCTTCTCTTCTGATGATTCAGTGAAAAAGGTCATTTATTTAGCAACTTCAAATGCTGCTAAAAAATGGACCATGCCAATTCAAAATTGGCGTTTAGCAATGAATTGGTTTACGATTCAGTTCGATGATCGATTAAAAGATCATTTATAAAAAATAAGACTTACACAAAATAATTTACAGGCTCAGAAACATGAAAATACATTCTTTTGGTGAACACAATAACATTACTTTATCTAATAATTGTATTGAAGTTCGAGGTGCACGTGAGCATAACCTTAAGGATGTAGATGTTTCTATCCCAAGAAATGCACTTGTTGTTTTCTCAGGTGTATCGGGTTCAGGAAAATCATCACTTGCTTTTGGAACTATTTTTGCTGAAGCACAAAGAAGATATTTCGAATCTGTTGCACCTTATGCAAGACGCTTAATAGATCAGGCCGGAGTACCAGATGTTGATGCTATTGATGGTCTACCACCAGCAGTAGCATTGCAACAACAACGTGGTGCAAGTAATACCCGTTCTTCTGTTGGAAGTGTAACAACTTTATCAAGTCTCGTGCGAATGATTTATTCGCGTGCTGGTGCATATCCTGCCGATCAGCCAATGTTATATGCCGAGGACTTTTCACCGAACACTCTTCAAGGTGCTTGTCCTACCTGTCATGGTTTAGGTCACATTTATGAAGTTACAGAATCGACAATGGTTCCTGACCCAACACTCAGTATTCGTGAGAGAGCTATCGCATCATGGCCACCTGCTTGGCACGGGCAAAACTTACGCGATATCCTAGTAACCCTAGGGTATGATGTTGATCGACCATGGAAAGATTTACCGCAATCGGATAGAGACTGGATTTTATTTACTGAAGAAACCCCAACAGTTCCTGTCTATGCTGGTTTAAGCCCCGCTGAGACTCAATCTGCACTTAAACGTAAACTAGAACCCAGCTATATGGGCACTTTCACTGGTGCTCGTCGCTATGTCCTTCATACTTTTGCTAATACCCAAAGTACGTTGATGAAAAAACGTGTTTCACGTTTTATGGAAGGAAAAATATGCCCTTCCTGTCATGGTAAACGCCTTAAACCAGAAGCCTTATCTATTACCTTTGCTGGAGTAGATATTGGTGAGTTTATGCAACTTTCTTTGGATAAGTTAACTTGCCTGCTTGAGCCCATTGTTCTTGGCAATTTCGACGCTCATGATGCTGGAGAAAAGACTAATAATAAAGTAACCCAACTTGATAGATCCGAACGAGCAACAACAGGTAGAGCAGTGCATTCTGTATCTCCAGATGTAAGACGTACGTCAGCACTTTCAGATGAAAAGAAAATTGCTGCCCAGCGTTTAGCAAATGGTGTGGTGGGGCGTTTAAATCAATTACGCCAGTTAGGTCTTGGTTATCTAACATTAGATAGAGCCACACCGACTCTTTCAGCGGGAGAGTTACAACGTTTGCGTTTAGCAACACAATTAAGTTCTATGCTATTTGGTGTAGTTTATGTACTGGATGAACCGTCTGCTGGATTACATCCTTCAGATAGTCAGTCATTATATGATTCTCTCGATAAATTAAGAGACGCTGGAAACTCCGTATTTGTTGTAGAGCATGATTTAGAGCTCATGCGTCGTGCTCAATGGTTAGTGGATGTTGGACCAGATGCAGGAGAGCAAGGTGGTAATATTTTATATAGTGGAGTACCTCAGGGTTTAAGTGAGATTTCAGCTTCACGTACTGCAAGTTATTTATTTAATAAAATCCCAGTTACGCAAAGTTATGGACGTACACCCTCTGGTTGGCTTGAACTTAACAATATTTACCGACATAACCTGCATAATATTGATGCTCGTATACCTCTTGGTGTACTTACAGCAGTTACAGGTATTTCAGGTTCAGGTAAATCTAGTCTCGTTTCTCAAGCTTTACCCGAGTTAGTACTTTCATATTTAGGCAATGAATCTGAAACTGAAAACAATAATGAAAATAATCCTTTAAATGAAGGAATGTTGGTTGCCGAGGTTACACAGGGTTCTCTGGCTGGTGATGTGGAGGCTATACAGCGTCTGGTACAGGTTGATCAAAAACCAATTGGCCGTACTCCACGTTCTAATCTGGCAACTTATACGGGTTTATTTGATCATGTTAGAAAGTTATTTGCTGGGACTCCTGAAGCTCGCCAAGCTCATTATGATGCTGGACGTTTTTCGTTTAATGTGGCTAAAGGGCGATGTGAAACTTGTGAAGGTGAAGGCTTTGTCAGTGTAGAATTATTGTTTATGCCAAGTGTATATGCCCCTTGTCCGACATGTCATGGTGCTCGATATAATGATGACACTCTGAAAATTCGCTGGAATGGACGTAATATTGCTGAAGTATTAGGAATGACCGTCAATGAAGCACGTGATTTTTTTGATGGAGAGGTCTCGATTGCTCGTTCACTACAATTATTAAAGGAAATTGGCCTTGGTTATTTACGTTTAGGGCAACCAGCGACTGAACTATCTGGTGGAGAAGCGCAACGTATTAAATTGGCGGCCGAGCTGCAACGCAATCAGCGTGGAAATACACTGTATATACTTGATGAGCCAACTACAGGTTTGCATCCATCAGATGTAGATCGATTGTTAGTTCAATTGCAGCGATTAGTCGATGCGGGTAATACCGTGGTTATGATTGAGCATGATATGCGTGCCGTTGCACAAGCAGATTGGGTGATTGATGTGGGACCAGGTGCTGGAAATGCTGGTGGGAATATTGTTGTGGCAGGAACACCAAAACAAATAACAGAAAATCAAGATAGCCGTACTGCTCCATATTTAGTTAATGAGTTAGTGAGTCGTGATACTAAACATTGATATTGCGAGTGGGTAGAATAAAACCTTAAATTAAAAGCCTGTAAAATCAATCAGATATTTTTTGTTTTAGGTGGTGTGTGAGCATGAAATCTAAAATTTTTTTCAACTAAGGGCTTTGTTGCACAAACCTATCTGTAAAGGCTTTTTCAGCGATATAATTTTCAAATGAAGAAGCCTACACACAAAATCTACCGCACAACCAATTGGCCCGCATATAACCGAGCACTCATGAGTCGCGGAAATATTGCCATTTGGTTTGATCCTGCTACGCAATGGTATGCGCCATCAAAAGGCAAACAAGGGCGAAATCAAACCTACTCCGACGCAGCCATCCAATGCGGCTTAATGATTAAATCCTTATTCCGTCTGTCTTTACGTATGGTTACTGGCTTTGTGCAAAGTCTGATTAAACTTTGCGGCTGAGCAGCCCCGAATATCAGTGATATTCGTACAGTACGCTTTGTAGAAGACAAAAGCATATTGATATTGCAATCAGCTACCAAAAAAGTAGCGATGGGCTGCATCTACTCATGGACTCTACAGGCATGAAGTTTCTAGGTGAGGTCGAATGGAAGCGCAAGAAACATGGACCTGAATATCGTCGCCAATGGCGTAAACTACATATTGGTATAGATGCCAAAACCCTGCAAATACGAGCAGTTCAGCTTACAACCAATAATGTCAGTGATTCACAGGTGCTTGGTGATTTACTTAATCAGATTCCACAAGATGAGCGGATTGACTCTGTTTATACCGATGGAGCTTATGACACCAAGCAATGCCGTCAGGTCATTGCAGATCGGCAAGGGCATGCGGTGATTCCACCTAGAAAAAATGCGAAACCATGGAAAGATACAAAGAGTAGCTCGCTAGAACGAAATGAATTACTTCGAACAGTTAAACGTTTAGGCAGGACACTATGGAAAAAATGGTCAGGCTATCATCGGCGAAGTTGGTTGAAACTAAGATGCACTGCATTAAATTATTAGGAGATAAACTCAGCGCAAGGAGTTTTGATAGCCAAGTGAATGAAATTCATGCACGTGTAGCAGTCCTCAACAGATTTACGGAATCAGGTCGACCATTTACCCAAGTTACGCCTTAAATTTGGCTCAATTAGGGGCGCTTTGCATTTCAAATCTTTGTGCAACAAAGCCCTTTGAAAGCGTAAAACTTTCATTGAGGACAACAATGGGTATAGACAGGGACAGTACGAGTTGAGGTGAAACAATAATATTAGTTGTTTTTTAGTTGAACCTTTTTTTGTCAATCGAATTGTTTTTAGTTCAAACATGATGAAGTTTATGAATTAAAATTTAATTCAACATATCATATTTATCTAATTAAAGGATAGTACTTTAACTTATTGAAATCAGGTGAGTGCAAGGGATATATGAAGTTATTGTTTGGTATACTTCGCTTAACATAATCAATATTATACGAAATCAGTTTGTTAGAACCCATTTAAAGTGTCTATATTCTCACCAATAAAAATGTCTGGTTTATGATGGTTTTTATCACCATGGACGGGATATAAAATATAGATGCTGATCACTATGTCGGATAAAGAACTTAAACGATTGTCGGTTTTGCAGGAAATCTGCGATCAACGCATAACTCAATCCCAGGCTGCTCAGCTACTTCTACTTCATATTTCAGAATGTCAGGTCAGACGCTTACTGCAGAAATACAAAGTTCAAGGTTCAGCTGCATTAGCCCATACGGGTCGTGGCCAAACCAGCAATTCCAGGCTTTCTGAAGAACTCAGACTCAAGTGCCTCAATATTGTTTCTGATCAACTGCATGGTTTCGGACCAACCTTGGCGCATGAAAAGCTTATTCAACAGGAGTTATGGTTCATTCTGACCAAGGCAGTCAGTACTGTAGTCGTGCTTTTAGAGCGCTATTATTGACGAATAACTGTATTCAAAGTATGTCACGCAGTCTTGCGCAGTACACTGCTCATGTTGGGACAATGCAGTGACTGAAAGCTTCTTTCATACATTGAAAGGTCATGTAATCCATGGCAGTGTGTTTGCCACTCGAAAAGAAGCGAATGCTGTCTTGTTTGACTATATCGAGATTTATTACAATCGAATCAGAATACATTCTGCAAATGGCTGGTTAAGTCCTGAAGCCTTTGAACAAAAATATTGTAAGAATTTAGAGGGATCGAATGTCCACAATACTGTCTAGGATCAGATAAAGGATTCTGCATCTGAAAAAAGGCCTTTAGCTTAATTCTGAGCTTCGACTAATGACAAAATATAAGACTTCTACCTCTGAAAATTATAAAAAATCAATTTTTTTGATTTTTAAAGAATGAGGATATAGTATTTGTAAAATTACTTAGCTGCTTAAAACTTAATTCTAATTGGTTAATAGGTGAAAAATGAAATTAGCAGAAGCTCTCTTACTTCGAAGTGATCAACAAAAAAAAATTATTTCACTAAAACAACGTATCAATGCAAATGTATTGGTACAAGATGGTGATAAACCATCTGAAGATCCAAATGAACTACTAAAACAAGTATTTGCTTTAATTCAAGAATTTCAAAAATTAAGTTATGCAATTCATGAAACTAATGCTTTAACAAAATTAAATGATGGTCGTTCTTTACTTGCTTTATTGACTTTGCGTGATGAATTTGTAGAACAGCACAAAACCCTAACTGCAGCAATAAGTAATACATCTCGTGAATCTGATCGTTATAGTACGCGGGAAATAAAGTGGCATAAAGTTATTCCAGTTTCATCACTACAAAAACAAGCTGATGATATTAGTCTTAAATTACGTGATTTAAATGTGGTGATTCAGTCGAGTAATTGGAAAATTGATTTGATTGATGCCTAATAGTCCTTTAGATATAATCAAGTTGAACATACTGGGCGAGTACAAGATCCCTTACTTCCACAACATAGGATTGTAAATAAAGTGTAGTGGCTTGCAAAGCAAGTGGATAAGCTTAAAATTTTAAGTACAAATCAATCCATCACTTGGCATAACTCAAATCTTTGTGCGAACAAAGTTACATGTTACTTATAACTACCATGTACTGACAGTATGTTCACCTCAATTACTAAAAATAAAGAAATGAGCAAGCACCAGCTCAACTACATTTCTATTTTTAATTCGGTTCGGCTTTGTTGCATAACGAGCTGAAAGACAGATTTTGAAAACAGCAGATTCAAATCACAAGTTGAACCGTACCGGGTTCGTCGGAGACTTTTTTATTTAAGTTAGGCCACCTGACCTAACGGGTTAATCTTATCATAGTACATTGCTTCAAACTCAAAAGGCGATACATAACCCAGTGCACTGTGTACACGCTTTTTATTGAACCAATCTACCCAGTTTAGTGTCGCAAGTTGTACATCTGCTAAACCTTGCCAATCTGCTTTTAAATATTCAATCACCTCTGTTTTGTATAAGCCATTCACCGTTTCAGCCAGAGCATTATCGTATGAATCACCAGTCGTACCGACTGATGCTCGTAAATTCGCTGCTTCTAAACGATTGGTATAGCGAATGGAAAGATATTGCACACCCCTGTCGGAATGATGAATCACATTCTTTGGCATGCCTCGATCATGCAATGCTTGCTCTAATGCATCGAGCACCATATCTGTATTCATTCGTGTAGATACTTTCCAGCCAACAATTGCTCGTGAGAACACATCAATAATAAAGGCGGTATAGACCCAGCCTGAATTTGTTTGAATATACGTAAAGTCACTGACCCACAGTTGGTCAGGATGATCAGCAGTAAAATTACGTTTCACTAAATCATCTGCTCGTTTTTGGTCATCTCGGCTACGGGTGGTTTGTTTGTTCTTACCTCGCCAAACACCTTGTATACCTAGCTTTTTCATTAATCGAGCAACAGTACAGCGTGCAATAATATAGCCTTCACGTTTCAGTTTTTGCCAGACTTTACGTACACCATACCGACCTGAACTTTCCTTCCAAATTCGTTTAATCTCCTCAGCATGATGCAAGTCATGTAAATCTCGCTTTGCTCGATGTTCTGGATTTTCGCAGAGATCTAGAGTCCGGTAATAGGTTGAAGCTGCGATCGGTAAAATCCTACAAATCGCATCAACACCATATAAGTCTTTATTGTTATGGATGAAATCCACCATTATTTGTGTGGGCGGTCGAGCTCCGCCTGGGCGAAAAAAGCGGCTGCTTTACGTAGAATTTCATTGGCACGCTTTAATTCTTTAATTTCACGTTCCATTTGCTTCATT
>NZ_JBBCWZ010000016.1:0-53274 GCF_037145695.1 Acinetobacter sp. USHLN143 | reverse complement strand
GATATGACAAGCTCAAAAGAAATTATCAAAGTTCTGTTGCTTTAGCCTGTATATTTTTATGGCTACCTTTATAGGGTTAATTATGAACAGTAAATGTCAACAGACCCTAATTTTTTAAGATGAATCTTCACAAATTAAGCACCAATCTCTGGTGCTTTTTTTGTCTCAGCTCTTATAATCGTTGTTGAAATGGAATAAAAAGTGATTTTATACAATGCAAAAAAAATATTGGATTTTGGCACTCTTGGCAGGTTTTAGCAGTGCTGTCTTACCGGTGCATGCTTCTGAATTTGACCAATATCTTCAAGAAAAAAATATTATTGACAGCAAATTTAAAATTCAGAAAAAAGCTGAACTGAATGAATTACTCGCAGTGCTCAGTGCAGAAGATTCCAGAACTTTACCGTTGCAGATTGATCAAAATACGATTATTGAACAATTACAGTTAAGTGCCAATAAAACCACACTGAAAGGCATGATCATCACGCCCGATTTTAGCCAGTTTGAAAAAGACCTAGGGCGCAAAGAAGTGATGAAAGTCATTCGCAATAATCTGCTCAATAATTGTGAAATTTTCTTTGAACATCGCTATCAAATTGCGAACCCATACAAGGTTGAACTCAGCCTGAACTCGCAGACACAAACCTATAAAACTGATATTTCCCAGAAAGATTGTAAATTAAAATAATCTAACTAAATAAGACATCAAGTTTGATTTGAAATTAAAAAATCCAAAAACAAAAAAAGGTAGCTGTGGCTGCCTTTTTTAATAAGGTTTACTGTTATATCTTGCTAACGCACCAAGCCTTGCGGCTGCAAAATAATAATCAACGCGCCCAGTATTACCACCATGCCACCAAGTAGATCCCAACGCGATAGAGTCACTTGATCAACGAAGCGCAACCACATTAGCGCTGAAAAAATATAGATACCACCATAAGCGGCATAGATCCGTCCTGAAGCAGCTGGATGCAAGGTTAACAGCCAGACAAAAGCCGCCAAAGCCAGAGCTGTCGGAATCCATAACCAGTGGCTTCTCCCCTGATTTAAAATCAGATAGGGAAAATAACAACCTAAAATTTCCATCAATGCCGTGACTAAAAACAGTAAAAATGTCGTGAACAGCTTGGTAACTTGAATATCCATAATTTATCTTTTAAATGATATGAATTTGATAATTTAAAATATGAGTGCATAAAAAAACCCGTGCAGGCACGGGTTTAATCTTTTTCGTTCATTAGGCCGGTTCAGCAGTCTGGTCTTCAAAAACTTCAAGTTTTAAGCCAACCGCTTTACCATTTTCTTTTTTCACCGATACTGCAACATTGCCGCCATTTTCAGCCAGTTCACCAAACAGGATCATCTCAGCCAGCGGTTTTTTCAGGTGTTCCTGAATCAAACGTTGCATTGGACGTGCGCCCATTAAACGGTCATAGCCATGTTCTGACATCCATTCACGTGCACTTTGATCCACTTCCAGCATGACTTTTTTGTCATCCAGTTGTGCTTGAAGTTCAGTCAGGAATTTATCCACGACATTTTCAATAATGCTGCTTGGCAATGCCTTGAACTGAATCACGCCGTCGAGGCGGTTACGGAATTCTGGTGAGAAGGCTTTCTTCATCGCTTCCTGATTATCGTTACTATTATCCTGTTCCATAAAACCAATGCTGACACGAGAAATACTTTCCGCACCAATATTGGTGGTGAGTACCAAGACCACGTTACGGAAATCAGATTTACGCCCGTTGTTATCAGTCAATGAACCATGATCCATAATCTGCAATAACAGGTTAAACACATCTGGATGCGCTTTTTCGATCTCATCGAGCAACAGTACACAATGCGGATTTTTATGAATCGCATCGGTCAATAACCCACCCTGATCAAAACCGACATAGCCCGGAGGTGCACCGATTAAACGAGACACCGCATGGCGTTCCATATATTCCGACATATCAAAGCGAACCAGTTCTACACCCATCTGTTTCGCCAGCTGCTTGGTCACTTCGGTTTTACCGACACCCGTTGGGCCTGCAAAGACAAAACTACCTACAGGCTTGTCTGGAGATTTCAAACCGGCACGTGACAGTTTAATCGCAGATGCCAAGGCCTCAATCGCTTCATCCTGACCAAAGACCACACGTTTCAGATCGCGCTCAAGATTTTCCAGCACGCTCTTATCATCTTTAGAAACAGTTTTTGGTGGAATACGCGCAATTTTAGAAACGATATCTTCAATATTTTCTACGGTGATCAAACTGTCGTCTTGTTCAGCTTTGAGACGGCGCTGAGCACCGGCCTCATCAATGACATCAATCGCCTTATCTGGCAAGAAACGGTCGTTGATAAATTTTGCAGAAAGTTCTACCGCAGACACCAAAGCTTGATCGTCATATTCCACATGATGAAAATCTTCAAACTTCGATTTCAGACCACGTAGGATATCAATAGTTTCAGAAATAGATGGCTCGTTCACATCAATTTTCTGGAAACGACGTGACAAAGCATGATCTTTCTCAAAGACCTGGCGGTATTCCTGGAAAGTGGTTGAGCCAATGCAACGTAAAGAACCATTTGCCAACGCCGGTTTGATCAGATTCGATGCATCCATGGTACTGCCCATACTCGAGCCTGCACCAATAATCATGTGAATTTCATCAATAAACAGCACTGCTTCAGGTTTCTTTTTCAGCGCATTTAAAAGCTGTTTCAAGCGTTTTTCAAAATCACCGCGGTATTTGGTTCCTGCTACCAAAGCACCAATGTCCAGACTGAAAATTTCAGCATTTTCCAGTGGTTTTGGCGCTTTACCATTGACGATTAACCAAGCAAGACCTTCAGCAATTGAGGTTTTACCAACTCCCGGATCACCGACAAGGAGTGGATTGTTTTTACGACGGCGGCAAAGGATTTGCGCGGCACGCTCGATTTCTTTTTCACGACCAATCAGTGGATCGGTCTTGCCTTTTTGTGCTTCAACATTCAGGTTAGTGGTATAAAGTTCAAGTGGACCTGAACTTGCTGAAGATGCTGATTCGCCATCTAGGTCTTCGATTTCTTCTTCAGACTGTACATCTTCTTTACGGGTACCATGAGACAGGTACTGAGTCAGGGTCAGACGGTTAATTTGATGACGTTTCAGCAGATAGACTGCAAATGAGTCACGCTCAGAATACATGGCAACCAGAATATCAGCACCTTCTACAGTACGATCGCCACCGCTTGATTGCACGTGAAAAATCGCGCGTTGCAAGATCCGGTCGAAGCTTTCTGTCGGGTGTGGTGCCTGATCACTATTTTCACCAAGTTTAGGGGTATGTTGTTCTACGTACTCTTCTAATTCCTTACGCAACACGATGATGTCGGCACCACATGCTTTCAGGGCATTCACGGCGGAATCGTTGTCAAGCAAGGCTAACAATAAATGTTCTACGGTCAGGAACTCATGTCTCTTTTGACGAGCCATGCTGACAGCCAAACGTAGTGATACTTCTAATTGACGACTGAGCATGTAACCCCCTTAATCTTTAGGCTCTATTTGGCAAAGTAACGGATGACCTTGTGATCGAGCATAATTATTGACTTGGTTCGCTTTGGTCTCCGCAATGTCTCGAGGATAGACCCCAGCTACACCCTTTCCTTCATAATGTACAGTTAGCATTACTTGTGTAGCTTGGTCAAGATTCATTGCAAAGTATTGTTGTAAAATTTCAATTACAAACTCCATCGGCGTATAGTCGTCATTTAATAAAACAACGGCATACAACGGTGGACGTTTCAGTTCTGGCGGTGCAGTCTGTACAGCTAGGTCAGAATGACCGTCTTCAGAGGGTTCATTTGCTAAACGTGGGCTGATATGCCAATCAACGATTCCAGACTCATTAAAAGAATTTTTAATATCACTTAAACACATTTGACGTTTATTGCTTGGCATAAGATTTATATTTCACACTTAATTTGCATTTGCTTCGGTTTTCGGAATTTCTGACAAGGTGGCAGACTGATTTTCGACTGCTTTGCCCTGTTCCCAACTAAAACGACGAATCACAGGCTTGACACCGGTGAGACGCACTTCAATAAATTCTGGTTTAAAGCCTTTCGGCATGGTCCAGCGGCCAGTGAGTCGCTCATAATTTTCAAAATTAAAGTTTTTATCTTCCAGTGGCACCACCAGAATTTCAGTCCCTTTAATCAGGCGCAATTCCACACTACCTGAGGCACGACTTTTGCCTGGACTGACCTGAACCAGATCAATCTGATATTCAAAGGCATTTTCCGGCAAAGGTTTAATCGACAGGTTTTGAACCGCCAATGCCAAACCACCACGCTGACGCAAGATCTCGCGATAAATGGTTCCCACACTTTCGGCCTGCACCTGTTCATCACGTGCCTTGGTCATGGCCAGATACAGATCATTGGCATTACTGACCGCCAGATCACGCTCCTGAACCGCAGTATTCAGCGTCTTGTTCAGTGTTTCCAGACTGGCTTTCTGAGTCTGTACCACATCGACCAGTTGCTCTGCATCCGCATCATAACCCGCCGCAGTCAAACCCTGACGATGTCCTACGGTATATCCGAGTACGCCACTGCTTAAGATCAATACAGCCGCACCAATGGCTAAGGGCGTATTGCCTTTCATGAATGGTTTCTTAGTACCGGGTTCCTGAGGAAGCGTCGTATTTGACTCGTTATTCGGCATTTTGATCTCTTGTTTGCTTTAATCAAGACACACATTTAAATGCAAATCTAAATGTGTGTGAAGTTCTAATACGTTTTTTATGGTAATAAACCAATATTATTTAAGCCAGCGTCTTCAGCAAAACCAAACATCAGGTTCATGTTTTGCACAGCCTGACCTGCTGCGCCTTTTACCAGATTGTCTTGTACAACCAGGATCACCAGTTTCGTTGGCTGTGGCTTATACAAGGCAATACGCAACTGATTCGCTCCACGCACTGAACGCGTTTCTGGTGAACTGCCTGCCGGCATGACATCGACAAATGCTTCATTGGCATAGAACTGCTCATATAGCGCTTGTAAATCTGCCGCTTGCCCTGCTTTAGTTAAATCGATATAGATGGTCGACAACATACCACGAATCATCGGCACCAAATGCGGTACAAATAAAATATGATCAAACACATTTTTTTGACCTGAAATATTTTCCAGTGCTTCGACAATTTCAGGGTGATGACGATGACCTGCTACACCATAGGCCTTAAAGTTATCGGCATTTTCAGCATAAATCATGCCCAGACTGGCTTTACGTCCTGCACCTGATACACCAGATTTGGCATCAATAATAATGCTTTCAGGTTTCACCAATGCTTCAACCGCTTTTAAAACTGGCGCCAAACCTAACTGAACTGTGGTTGGATAACACCCCGGATTCCCGATCACATTGGCTTTTTTAATCTCTTCACGATTCAATTCAGATAAACCGTATACAGAATCTTTTAACAGTTCTGGACATGCATGTTGCATGCTATACCATTTTTCAAACTGTTCAAGATCTTGTAAACGAAAATCAGCAGCTAGGTCGATCACTTTTGTATTTGCAGCAACCAGCTCTTCGGCATGTTTCATTGCGACACCATGCGGCGTTGCAAAGAACACCACATCGCATGATTTTAATAAATCCAGACTTAAATCGGAAAATTTAAGATCGGTATGCCCGCGCAAGCTCGGGAACATGTCATCTACACGACGGCCTGCTTCAGTACGTGATGTCAGTGCTGTTACATTTACATCTGGATGTCGTAGCAAAAGACGCAAAAGTTCAATGCCTGTATAACCCGTACCACCCACAATACCCACTGAAATCACGATGATTACCTCAAATAAATGTTTCCTTTATACAGCCTAGTATGACAGGAAGTTGAGGTTTTCTAAACCATTTCACTGGGGTTTGCTGGTTTTTTAATTGATCAGTAGGATAAGTCCGATTTTGATCATGAAACTTTTAATTTGCTTAGGCTATTTCAATAGAGTTATATGGACTTATTAATTATGGTTTTAGGCACCCCACCAATATGGCAACGGCGTATTTTTCAGCGTTATACGATGCTGCTGGAAATGCTGATCATGCTTAGCAACTTCTGCCCAAAAGCGTGGACTATGATCAAAATGCTTTGTGTGTACCAGTTCATGGACAGCGACATAATGCGTGACCTCTTCAGGAAATAATACTAGCGCACTATTCAGCATAATGTCATGTTTGGCCGAACAACTGCCCCACCGGGTTTTAGGTTGTCGAATACTGCAGTTTTTAAAAGGCAAATGACATTGCTGTGAGACAAGATTTAAATATGAAGGAAGCTGTTCTTTTGCGTAGGCAATCACGAAAGTTTTTAAATATTCTTCAGGATGTCGGTCACTGATGCAAAGCTGTAAATTTTTATGATCAAAAATGAAGTTGCTCTTCTGGCTTTGATAAGAAATTTGTACAGGTTCTTTTAGATTAAATAACCGCAGCTCAATCGGTAACGTCCGGTCAATATTTTCGATTTTTTCTTGCTGGGATTGCCAGGTTTTAATCAGCCAGCTTTCAGATTGTTCAATAAAATGCCGTATCTGTTTTTTGCTGCAAAAAACCGGGGCTGTGAGGCGAATCTGGGTCGCATCGACACGCAAACGTAACCGGGTTGAACGGACATTTCGGGTGATTTGGATTTCGGGTAGATCGGATAAGGTCATTATAGTTTTTTTAATCTCCCTAACCCCCTCTTTTTCAAAGAGGGGCTTTTAAAAGTCTCCCTTCTTGCACTTGTTTTAAAGCAGTGCTTCAAAACTTCGCTCAGGGAGATTTAGAGGGATTTTTTCTAGAAAGTTTAATTAAACCGCTGTACGCTCTTCAATTCCGTTATCAGTCGCGACAATGGCGATATCTGCTTTGTTGATCGCAAAGATACCGTTACATACCACGCCCGGAATATCGTTTAAGGTTTTTTCCAGTTCAAGTGCATTTAGAATATTCAGGTTGTACACATCTAAAATCACATTACCGTTGTCAGTGACCACACCTTCACGGTACGCAGGATCGCCACCTAAAGATACGATTTTACGCGCGACTGCAGAACGCGCCATTGGAATCACTTCTACAGGAAGCGGGAACTCACGCCCTAATTGTCCAACCCATTTAGAATCATCCACGATACACACAAATTTTTTCGCAATAGAGGCAACAATCTTTTCACGTGTCAGCGCTGCACCGCCACCTTTGATCATATGCATATGACGATCAATTTCATCTGCACCATCAACATAAGCATCCAGACCACTGACAGAGTTCATATCTACCACTTCAATGCCGAGTTTTTTCAAGCGTTGTGCAGTTGCTTCTGAACTGGCTACCGCAGCTTCCAATTGCAGCTCAGGCAATAAGTCAATTAAAAAGTTTACAGTACTGCCTGTACCTACGCCTAAAATGCCCCCTTTTGGCAAGTGTTTTAAAGCGGCTTTGGCTGCTGCTTGTTTTTTCTCATCTTGGGTTGCATATAGACTCATGGCTTCACTCAACTATTTTGGACTTTTGCAGCTTTTTTAAACCGCAAAGCCGTGTGGTTTGTTACAATAAGCCCCTATTTTAAACTGTTAGATGGAAAATTAACATGCTGTCTCGTTTGGTTCGACAAATTTTACAAGCAACGGTCTACGATGTTGCAATCGAAACTCCACTCGAAGCAGCGCCACGAATTAGCGAACGACTCAATAATAATATCCGCTTTAAACGTGAAGATTTACAACCGGTTTTTTCATTCAAGCTACGCGGTGCCTATAACCGTATTAGTCAATTACCGAAATCACAAATGGAACGTGGCGTTATTACTGCTTCAGCGGGTAACCATGCACAGGGCGTGGCACTCTCAGGGAAAAAGCTGGGTATTCGCGCGATTATTGTGATGCCTAAAACCACACCTGATATCAAGGTACAGGCGGTTAAGCGTCTTGGTGGCGAAGTGGTTTTGCATGGTGATTCATTTGATGTCGCCAACAAGTATGCGATTCAACGTGCCCAGGAAGATGGCATGACCTTCATTCCGCCTTATGATGATGAACTGGTGATTGCTGGCCAAGGTACGATTGCTAATGAAATCCTGCGTCAATGGCGCGATGTGGATTACGTGTTTGTCGCAGTTGGCGGTGGTGGCCTGATCGCAGGTGTTGCAGCGTATTTAGGTGATGTCGCACCCCACGTTAAAGTCATTCCAGTGGAATACGACGAATCTGCCTGTTTAAAAGCTGCTTTAGAAGCAAATGAACGTGTGATTCTCCCATCTGTGGGCTTGTTTGCTGATGGTACAGCGGTAGCCCAAATTGGTGAAAAACCATTTGATGTGATTCGTCTGCAAAAATCGGACAATTCTGGCCCAATCGTGGAACCGAATGTGGTGCTGGTGAATACGGATGAAGTCTGTGCAGCGATTAAAGACACTTATGACGAATGCCGTAGCATTGTAGAACCATCTGGTGCAATGGCTCTGGCAGGTATTAAAAAATACGTGGCTGAACATGGCATCGAAGGGAAGAACATGGTGTCGATTGTCTGCGGCGCCAACATGAACTTCGACCGTTTACGTTATATCGCTGAACGTACCGAACTGGGTGAACGCAAAGAAGCGATTTTTGCCGTGACCATTCCGGAACAGAAAGGTTCATTCCTGAGTTTCTGCCGTGCATTACAAGGCCGTAATATTACTGAATTTAACTACCGTGCCAGCGATGCTTCTGCTGCGCAAGTCTTTGTCGGCATCAGTCTGAAAAATGGCGAGAAAGAACGTCAGGAAATTTATGAAACCTTAAAGTTCCAGTATGACGTTGACGATCTGTCTGATGACGAAGTGGCCAAACTGCATATCCGTTACCTGATCGGTGGTCATGCCGATATTGAAAATGAGCGCCTGTTCCGCGTGGAATTCCCGGAGCGTCCTGGCGCTTTACTGATGTTCCTGGAACGTCTTGGCCCAACCCATAATATCACCCTGTTCCACTACCGGAACCACGGCGCTGCTGAAGGACGTGTTCTGGTGGGTCTTGAAGCAACCGATGCACAACAGAATCCGGATGGCTTGATCGAAACTCTCGAAACCATTACCTATCCATATCAGGAAATTACCAATAATCTGGGTTATCAACGTTTCTTGAAATAATTCTTTCAAACATAAACCGCCTTTCGAGGCGGTTTTTTTATGTCCGGCTGAATGAAAATGTATGAAGTATTTATGTAAGGCCAGATAGCTGAAAACTATAAAAATCTTTAAGATACATACTTAGACATGAACTGATTTGAAATAAAAAGATTTAAGGAAATATGCATGGCATTATTTGCAGTCATTGGGCTGGGCAGCTTCGGTGCAACAGTGGCGACTCAACTGATCAGCCTGAAACATGATGTGATTGGAATCGATCTCGATAAAAAATATGTGGAAAATATTTCCGATCAGCTCACCCATGCGGTCATTGCCGATGCAACCGATGAGCATGTCCTGGATGAACTGGATATCCAGCGCTGTGAAGCGGTCGTAGTCGCAATTGGTGAAGATATTGAAGCCAGCATTCTGTGTGTACTGCATCTGAAAAATATGGGTGTAAAGAAAATTTGGGCCAAAGCCAAATCCAAAGCCCACCATATGATTTTGACCCATCTGAACGTCGAAAAAATTATTCACCCAGAAGAAGATATGGGCGTCCGTGTGGCACAATCACTCAGCTACCCGATGGTTAGCCGTTATATGTCACTTGAAGATGATCACTATATTGTCAAGATCGAGATTCATGCAGATCATCATGGTACACCGTTGAATCAGTTGATGAAGCATATACCTGAAATTACCACCTTATTACATAAACGCGGATCTACGCTGCAATACCACGTAGATGCCAATCAGATTCTTCAAGAAGGCGACATTTTACTGGTTGAAGGATTGCTGGAACCTTTGCGCCGTCTTGCTAAATATTTTAAACATTTATGAAAAGTTCTGATTTAAAGCAACACAGGACGATTAACCTCAGTCCTCCGAGCTTACTGGCTTTGGGTTTTCTCGGATTAATTCTGATCGGCTCACTGCTATTGATGCTGCCTATTGCACATCATGGAGAAATCAGCTGGCTGGAGGCGATTTTTACAGCAACTTCTGCTGTGACCATTACCGGGCTATCGGTGGTGAATGTCGGTGAAGCCTATACCGTATTTGGTCAAATCGTGATTATGTTTTTGTTGCAATGCGGCGGCTTGGGTTTTATGACCTTTGCCATTCTGGCAGTGATGAGTCTGGCACCGCAACTGGGGCTAAAACAACAAGTCATGGCACAGGAGTCCATTGGACAAACTAGTCTGAAAAAAGTCAGTTTTACCATTAAAGCCGTGTTTTTATATTCTCTATTCTTTGAAGCGATCGGCACGCTGATTCTGACCTTGTCCTGGCTTAAAGAATATCAATTCACTGATGCATTATTTTATGCAGCCTTTTATAGTGTCTCCGCTTTTAATAATGGTGGATTTTCACTATTTCCAAATAGCTTGATGAGTTTTTCAGGGCAATATCTGATTACCTTTACCATCAGTATGTTGTATATCATTGGCGGTATCGGTTTTCTGGTGCTGATGGACGTCAAAGAACATAAGCGCTGGCGTAAGTTGAGTACCAACAGCAAGCTAATCCTCTCAACGATTCTGGGTCTGAACCTAAGTGCTTTTATCGTACTTTGGCTACTAGAGGCTTCCAATCCACACACCTTGGGTCTCATGAGTTTGGGCGATCAGGCCGTGAATGCCTGGTTCCATGCCACCGTTCCCCGCTCTTCAGGTTTTAATAGCTTGCCAATGGAACAAATGAGCGATGCATCCAGTCTCGTTACCATGCTGCTCATGTTTATCGGGGGCGGCTCCTTAAGTACGGCGGGCGGCATTAAGGTCGGTACGTTTATTATTGTGGTCATCAGCGTAATCAGTTTTTTAAGACGCGAAGATGAGATCCGGCTGTTTAATCACTCTATTCCTGAAAAAACTACGTTTAAAGCATTGGCCGTCGTGTGTATTACTGCAGCATTGATCATGATGGGTTTTATGAGCTTATTAATCCTGGAACCTGAGCAGGATTTTCTGGATCTGTTGTTTGAAGCCGTGTCTGCGGCCTGTACCGTCGGTTTGTCCCGAGGGGTAACAGAGGAACTACAACCTGCCAGTTTGATTATTCTAATGCTGTTAATGTTCGCAGGGCGTCTAGGGCCACTGACGCTTGCTTATTTTATTGCGACTCCGAAAAAGAGTCGTCTCAAACATCCGCCTTCAGAAATCCAGATTGGCTAATCTATCTATAAAAAAACCATGCAGCGGCATGGTTTTTTATTTTCATTCCAAGATGTTTAAAGTTGGAATCCTAGAACCAGTTCATCAAGGAAACACCTAAACCGACATACGTGGCACGATGGTTATAATCAATCAGGCTTTCTCCGTAACCATCAAAAAGCTGGAATTGGCCACGCAAACGCCCACTGATCGGGAATGACCAGTCGAACTGTACCGCTCCACGGTTTTCATCTCCACCTTTTAAGGTATGTCGTAGCATCAATGAAAAATCATGCTCCTTATAACGATAAAATGCGGTCATGTCTCCACGGCCAATATAGTTCTTGATCTCTGGATTGTTATCGTCTTCTCGCTTCTCTTCAAAGCGATACCAAGGACGAACCATCAAGGCAAAATTGTCTTTTTCAAAACCAAGATTCAGCATCACCCGATTCCAGCTACGTGATAACGGATCAGAACGACCATTGGACTGATGATTGATGGTCAATCCCAACATACGCCAATTCAGACCCAAAAGATCATAATTGGTACGGAAAATCAAACTGGCTTCGGGTTCATAGTTGGTCTCACGAAACGGACGTGATTCTTCCGAGTTATACACCTGCCAACGCGAAGACTGAGTATAACCAAGCCAGAGATCGCCATTATCTCCCAAGATATTTTCAACCGCCTTGGTCTTTAAAGACAGTTGAAACTTAGCTTCAGTTGAGGTGAGATTCTGTTTCTCTGTCTCTATATTGTTGGGATTTTCACTCTCGGGTAATTCATTCTTGTTTGATGTCCAGAAACCTGGCATCAAATACACCGGCTGATAAGAACGAATGTTCCAGGTGCCTAATTTACTTTCCGGAGAGAGTTCCCAGCGGCTATCCAGCAAAGACAGATTCGGCGTCAGCTTTGATCCTTCAGAAGCGTAAATATTGGAAACAATCTGACCAATTTTCGCTTTTAAATTGTCGGGTTCAGGCGCAATTTCTGCTGCTGCACGACGTTCAGAAACGATTGCAGGCTTATCAGTAACCGGAATTTTAAATAAAGTATCATAACAGGCCAGACGCTCTGCACTAATTTCCAGTGCAGCACAGGCTTCAGCCGTTGCCGGCGTGGGACTGTTGACTACTGTTTCTTCCGCATTCACTTGCGTCCCAACTGCACAGCCCAGCAACACGCTCAGCTGTAGAGTTGAGCGCTTAAACGAATTAAGCGCCATCCCTTATCCTCTTTTTTTTATTTATAGAACTTGTTGAATTACAAAACCAAGCTGCTCCAGCATTTCACGTTTTGCCACTGGTGCCACAACGGCTTTCGTCGCCTGCTGCTCGACCAGATAGGTCTGTGCAACACGCTGCAAATCATCCAGTGTGACATTCAATAAACGTTCACGTAATTTTTTACGGAACGCTGGCGTACGTTGATGCAAGTAGGAATAACATGCAGTAATGGCTTCGCCTGCCGGTGAGCCTGGTTTATCCATACTGGCAATCAGCCCCAGAATGGCTTCTTCCAGTTGATGCGGCTGTTGTGGTGCATTGAGTAACCACTGAATACTCGCATCAAAATCCTGGAAGGTTTCTGCCAGACGTGGGTCACGGTAGCTGTAGAAACGGAACGAACAGGCATTGCCGTCATAGCTCGCACCACCACCATAGGCACCGCCTTTTTCACGAATGGCGCTGTGCAGGAAGCCATTACGCAAATAACCCGCTAGTACCATCAAGGCAGCAGCATCAGGGTGTGAGACTTCAACTGCCGGATAAGCAGCCGCACAGAATTGGACATTGGCTTGAATCAACCAGGCTTCGTGCTGATCATGGGTTACTTTTTCGACTTGAGTCAATGCAACCGGTGCTGGATCAACAGCAAGTTTGTCCCAGACATTCTGAATTTCTTCGATCAGATGCTCAGACTGCGGCTCTTCACAGACTAACAGGAATTGCTTTGGTGCTTGCAACAAGACCCGATGAATCCGTTTTAATTCATCAATCAGCAGATCATATTCAGCCGGATCTTTTTCGATCTTAGACACCAGCTCGATCAGCCAGTTCAATGCACCCAAACCGGTATTGTGATAATCACGCAAAGCCAATGCACTATGCTGACGTGAAGCCGTTTGCATTGCATAGCTATGTCCAGAACCAGAAATACGTGACTGCCAGCGCGTTTTACGCTGTTGTAACAGTTCAACAATACGGTCTTTCTCATCAAAACGAAGCTGTTCAAAACCGATCTTTAACAGACGAATTGCATCCAGATGATTCACCAAAGATTTGGTGGTCAACGTCAACCAGGCAGTAATTTTGTTTTTGTCATCGACTTTAGAACGCAAAGATGCGCCCATGCCCAGACCGCCACTTACCGCTGTTTGCAGTTGCTGGAACTCAAGATAATCATACTCACCCGCACCAACTTCACCCATCAGGATCGACAGCAGGTTAAAGTAAGGCGACTGCACCACTTCATCCGGAATATTGACCAGAACCTGTTGATAATAAATCCCATTGGTGCCGGCATGATACAGGTTCAACGGCGTATCAACACGGTTACAGATAATCTCACGCAACTGGCCTTGAACAATTTGCAATTCCGCAGGGACATCTTCCAGACCGACTTTCGGCAATAAGTTCAAGTCATCCGGCGTGTCCTGACGAACATTCAATGCTTCAGTCTGGGCAATAATTTCAGCTTTTTGTTCTTCAGTCAGATTCTTTCCAATTTCGGCTAGACGCGCTTTTTCATCAGCCGCTTCTTTGGCAGATTTGGTCGCATCGGGAACCAGTGTCAGTTGGACACGATGTGGGTTATCCAGCAGATGCTCTTTGATCAGATTGGAAAGCCACATCGGATCTTGCAGCTCTTCCTTAACTGCGGCAATCGCAGAATCCACATCCCAAACTTCAACCGGATCACGGTGATGAATCGCGCTGCCCAGACCGCTCAGAATCAGGCTCAAACCATACGGCGTACCATCACCATTGATTTCACGCTGATGCAATTCAATTTGATGCAGGATCGCATCGACCATGTTCTGATCAACCGGTTTAGAGGCAACATCTTCTAGAACCTTAAACACACCATTTTTAAATTCTTCTGCATGTTCAGGATTTGAACCCTGCACCGCACAGTAGAAATTCATTTCAAAATTAGAATCATCCACGCCCATGAATGGACCTGTTGCATCTGCATAACCACACGTTTCCAGATAATGACGCAGTGGTGATGCTGAATCTTCAAGCAGAATCCCTTCAACTAAACGCATGCCCAAACGCAGTTTAATGTCACTAGCTTCCGGCAATAACCATGACAGCACATGATAGGTCTTGTCCTGTAGATCTTCGGCATCGACCGCATAGCTGTCGGTAACCGTCAATGGTGCAGTCAAACGGGTTTCAGGTGTTGGATACAGCGTCTGACCTTTTTCAAATTTGGATAATGCCAGATGTTCAAACTGCTCTTGCAATTCAAATGCTGTTTTATTGCCAAAGGTCATGAAGACTGCATTACTTGGATGGTAATGTGACTTATAGAAATCTACTAACTCTTGGTAAGTCAGGTCAGGAATATCTTTAGGATCACCACCAGAATTATAATGATAGGTGGTATGCGGATATAAATGATGCGCCAGCGTGTGATACAGCTGGTCTGAAGGCGAACTCATCGCACCTTTCATTTCATTAAAAACTACGCCTTTATAGACAGGCTCGCCATTTTCCAGCTCAATGCGAATGCCTTCCTGGGCAAAATCCAATGGATTCAGGTTCGCAGCAAATGCTGCATCCATATACACTTCGAGCAGGTTCTGGAAATCTTTACTATTTTGGGTCGCAAATGGATACGCAGTCCAGTCAGCCGCAGTAAAGGCATTCATGAAAGTATTCAATGAACGGCGAATCATCAGGAAGAATGGATCACGCACCGGGAATTTTTCTGAACCACACAGCGCAGTATGTTCCAGAATATGGGCTTCGCCTTTAGAATCCATCGGCTGGGTACGAAACGCCACCAGAAAGACATTTTCGTCGTGATTGGTCGCCAGATGATAATGCGTGGCGCCAGTCACTTTATGTTTATATTCAGACACGAAAATGTCTAAAGCTTCAACATGTTGTTGACGTACCAACTGAAACGCAGGATGTACAGTTTGAGAAATGGTTTCAGTGACATCTACAGTCATGCGATCTCCTAATGCTTTAATTAAAATAACTAAGCGCATTATAGCTTTAGTTGTTTGAATTATTCACGTTGAAAACCGAGGATTTTGATCGAATTAAGTAAACTTGATCATTTGAAAATTAAATCATCAAATTTACTTCCTGCATCTAGATGAGTATTTACAAGCTTAAGAAATCAGATATTTAAAATAGTTATAGCTTGGATTATTTTCTACAAATACATAATTCTGCTTTTGATAAAAACTGGCGGCCAGTCGGGTATCTGTTTGTAAGCATAAAGCCGAATAATGCGGACGTGCCAATTGCTCTAGGTAAGCCAAAAGCTGTTTGCCTACGCCATGCTGACGATATTTCGGATGCACATAAAAACGGCGTACACGACCAATGCGGTCTTCAATGCCGTTATCTCCCCATTGCTGGTTTAAGCCACCACAGCCAACCAGTTTCTTGCCATCATGCGCCACCACCAAATATTCATTGGCGTGGCTAAAGCAGTTTTTCCCGGTGCGATATTCTTCTATTAACTTATCTACCAAATTATAGCCTTCTTTACGTGCCAGAGTTGCCAGTGTTTCGATCTGATCCGGGAGTTGTTCGGCTGTTACAATTTTAATATTCATATACGCACACTATTTGAAATTGTTGTGAAGAATCACTGTTGCCAAGCGACTTAAAGTATCATGCCAGGAGCGATATCTCTTTATAAATAAAATGTGATCCTTAAATCAATGCTGCAGCACACCAGTGCACAAAAATAAGTCAGTTTTTAGACCAAAGATAGCTGCTGAACAAAATACAGCATTTTTGAAAAATATTTGAAAATGATTCAGCAAACTACAGCAATCCCAAGCAATCGTGTAAACTTAGGACTTTCATTTTTAATGTGATATTTGAACATGGCAACTGTTGATCTTTTTGCGATTGGTAATGCGCTGATTGACCAAGAATTTAAAGTTTCTGATGACTTTTTAACTGCACATCACTTGCAAAAAGGCACCATGCAACTTGCAGATGGTGAGACTCAGGCCACTCTTTATCAAAATCTTCAAGCGACTCAAGTGTATAAGGGTCAGGCTTCAGGCGGTTCAGCAGCCAACACTACCGTGGCATTTTCTGCGCTCGGTGGTTCTGCATTTTATGGCTGTCGTGTCGGAAATGACGAACTGGGGCACATCTACCTGAAGGGTTTGAATGATGCAGGTATTAAGACCACCACCCAATCGATCAGTGAAGGCGTAACAGGGACATGTATGGTTCTGGTCAGCCCTGATTCTGAACGTACCATGCATACCTATCTGGGTATTACGGCCGAACTGACTGATCAACAAATTGATTTCAGCGCACTAAATAGCGCGAAATGGCTATATCTCGAAGGTTATTTATCAACTTCTGACACAGCACGTCATGCGGTACAACAAGCACGTGATATTGCCCGTGCCAATGGCGTTAAAATTGCCCTAACTTTATCTGATCCTGCCATGGTGCAATACGCGCGTGCCGGTTTGGATGAAATGATTGCAGATGGTGTAGACTTGCTGTTATGTAACCAGCAAGAAGCGCTGATGTATACAGAAACAGATAATCTTGAGGCAGCCCTGCTTAAATTAAAAACAATCAGTCAGCACGTTGTCATTACATTGTCAGCTGAAGGCGCACTGATTTCGGATTATCAAAATACATTTACTGTTCCTGGCCGTAAAGTGCCTGCAGTAGATGCCAACGGTGCCGGTGATGCTTTTGCCGGGGCTTTCCTGTACGGATTGAATGCTAATTTGGGTCTTCAAGCTGCGGCTGAACTGGCGATTCTCATTTCGAGCCAGGTGGTTTCACAATTTGGTCCACGCCTGGCAGTTGAAGACTATGCGGCATTATTACAAGACTTTCAAAAGGAATGTGCTTAATGTTTAAAATTTGCATGACCGAAGACGTTCCAGAACGCGAAGCACGCTCTTTTGAGCTTCCCGATGGAGATAATATCTTTATCACACAGCGTGACGGTGCCTTCTATGCCTATCAAAACCTGTGTCCGCATTTGCAGGTCGAACTGGAATTTCTGGAAAACCAGTTTCTGGATCGCGATCAGGAATTTATTGAATGCTCCACGCATGGCGCCTTGTTTCTGGTAGAAAGCGGTGAATGCATTTCTGGGCCTTGCCAAGGTCAAGCACTTGAAAAAGTAGAGATTACCGTGCATTCTGATGGTGGAATTTACCTCTCAGAATAAGACTAAAACGGACTTCACCATGCCTGCATTTTTTCTAGACTATAACCTGATGCCTTTTCATCTGAGTTTATTGGCGATTATTCTGTTCGGTGTGGTGAAAACCATTGGTTTCTATTTTGGACTCAGACCCAGCAAGTTTCTGCAAAAAATTTCACCTTATGACTTTCAGCAGATGGATCTACTAAACGTCAAATTCTCCAAAACCTTGATTGTGTTTTTCTTCCTGATGAATTTTAGTTTTGCCGGCTATGTTTTACAGTTCCTGATCTATTCTCAGGAATTTAAATTTCTGCCTGCTTATTACCTGATTATTCCGGCTTTAATCATTGCGACTTTTTTTACTATTTTTATGATTCACTGTCTGGATCAGGTCATTCCACCTAAATATAAAAAGAACAATGTCAATTTACTTGGCCGTTTGGCGACAATTTCCAGTGGCAATGCCCGACCCGGTTTTTCTGCTCAAGCGCGGGTGCGAGATGAGTATGGGCAACTGCATTATGTACAGGTAGAACCTGAGTTTGGTGAACTCGGTTTTCAGTCGCAGATTATCCTGATTCGCATGAGAAAATCTCATTATGTTGCCAAGAAAATTTGTAAATCTAATCAGCTGTTCAGCATGAATCTAGATTAAATTCTAAATCATTTGATAGTTATTAAAAAATCCCGACAGATATCGGGATTTTTTAATGTCTATATTTATTTTTTAAGAAGTCCTGAAACCATATTCAATACATTTTGAATATCATTATTGGCTTCCTGCTTGCTGGTTTGCTCACCTTGTGGAGTAAGCGAATCAATAATCTGCGGCAAGACCTGTGAAATCGCACTATACACATCCTGCTTCGGTGCATGGGTTTGTTGTGCAACTGCTTCAACTTCCTGATCATCAAACAGGTTTTGCACCTGCTGCGGATCGACATTGGCATTTTCACCGGGGCCGGTCGACACCCAAACATCGACCTGGCTATTGAGCCCCTGTCCTTTTAGCTTGTCTAATGCACCCTGTAAACCGCCCTGTTTTTGAATCCAGGCCAGCACTAAAGGCAGTACTGCAATCAATAAGGTTTTACCAGTAGAACCACCCAATCCTGAACGAGGCTGAGCAGTACCTTGAGTACCACTACCACCGAACTGACTTATTACTGAACCTAAAATTGCCCCCAGACCATTTTGTCGAGTCTGCTGGCCGGTTTGATTTTGCTGGTTTTGAGTATTTTGATTTTGCTGAGAATTTGACTGGTTTAAATGCCCTAGCACAGACCCCAGGATATCTGCCAAGCCACCTTGTTGTGAGGACTTTTGCTGCGACTGCCCACCACCCAATGCCTGCTTTGCTAATATTTCCACAATACTACTCAGGTTTGTCATGTCCTATATCCTATGTGCATCTTAATTACAGAATACGGCCTGCCCTCATATTGTCTAGGCAAGATTGTGTTAATATTTGCAATCTTGGTTAAGCAGGTTTTCGGTTTACCAGCGAAATTTATCCCAGTTTTCCGGATTAGCCCAAAATTTGGAGTTAAACCAGTCTGGCACGTGCTTATAGGTTAAAATATTAAACTGCCACAGCGCAAAATCGGCCTCATGTGTGGTCTTGTCAATCAGCTGGGTAAATCCTAAAGCTCTCAATAACTTTTCATTTTGCAGCCGGCTGATCACCACTAGCCGTTTGGCAAACAAATCACGTAATTTCACCAGAATTTGACTCATGATCTGTTCAGACAAATGTTCTGTTTCTGCAGTATCCAGCATCACCACAGCCAAGTCATAACGTTGCTGAAAAGGCAGATTTAAAAAGTCAGATACGCTAAAATAGGACCATTGAATAGCTGGCTGAAACTGGACTTGGCTCAAGTCCTGCCCAATACAAATAGCAGTATGAATTGGCTGTTCCTGTGCGAAATCGTCTAGCATTGAAGTAATGACATTCTGCTCAGCCATAACTGCATCCTTATGATTTAAGTGAGTAATTTTTATGGAACTTCAGGGCATTTGTCATAAAATGCACGTCGGCCTCAAGGACCTTAGTGTAACTGATCAACAGATACAGCGGGCAAATGTTGAATATAAATTAATTTTAGATCGTGCAGAAATTGATCTTCCGTTTAATTTAGGCCAAGAAATCGAGATTGAATGGACCGGTAATATTTACTGCGTGTCTTGTGGCAACAAAACTTCCAAATCATTTTCGCAAGGTCACTGTTTTAAATGTTTTAAAACCAATGCTTCATGTGATATGTGCATCATGAAGCCAGAGACGTGCCATTATCATTTGGGCACTTGCCGCGAAGATGAATTTGCACAGAATGTCTGCTTCCAACCACATATTGTCTATCTGGCCAATTCCAGTGCATTAAAGGTCGGCATTACCCGTACCAGCCAAATGCCGACTCGCTGGCTTGATCAGGGTGCCTCCCAAGCCCTGCCGATTATGAAAGTGGGCTCACGTCGTCTTTCCGGAAAGCTTGAGGTCATGTTTGGTACGCAGGTTGCTGATAAAACTGACTGGCGCAAGCTACTGAAAGGTGAAGCAGAACCATTGAACCTGATTGAAGTGCGTGAACAACTGCTGGAAGAATTTGCGCCTAAAATTCAAAGCATTCGCGAAGAATTTAATCAGAATCTAGAATTTAATGAAAATATTGAAGTATTGGAAGATGAATTCGCACGAGAGTTTATTTATCCGGTAGAACAATATCCGGAAAAGATTAAATCGCATAATCTGGATAAAACTCCTGTGATTCGTGGCAAATTACAAGGCATCAAGGGCCAGTATTTAATTCTGGATACTGGCGTGATTAATATGCGCAAATATACCGGTTATCAACTGATTATTCGTGCTTAAACCATTATTTGCCTAGAAAACAAAAAACCAGCCCGCAGGCTGGTTTTTTTATACAACAATTTTATTTGATTTTTGCCTGAGATTTCAGGTAACGCGTATAGTCATCAAATTCCTGCTGACCACGAAGTTGCTGATATAACTTCACCAACTCACTACGCTGTTCTGCACTTAATACATCCACCGGATTTTTCTTCACTTCTGATACCGCAACCACAACCAGTTCATTCGGCATTTTCGCTGTGGTCACTGACCAATGGCCTGCTTTTGGTGTCGGCAGACTAAAGGCCGCACGCTGTACATCACGTTTTAGTAAACCTTCAGCACGTGTGTAAACGCCAGCATCTTCAAAGATCAAATCACCTTTCGCCACTGCTGCAGCCGGTTTGGTTTTGAACTCATCCAAAGCTTTCTGAATTTTTGCTTTTGCCAAAGCAGCTGCCTTGTCTTCAATCAACTGAGCCTTAACACGGGGTTTTGCTTCTGCCAATGTTTGTTCGCCGGCTGCATGATAATTACGCACCTTTATCCAGGCTACATCACCATTGGCTAACTGAATGCTTGATGAAGCATTACGATCACCATTTTTAACATCGTCATTAAACAATTTGACTTTGAGGTTAGCATCGCTCAGCACAGGATCACGGGTCGAAAGTGTTACACCTTGGGCTTTCTGGACTTGTACACCTTTAACTTCCTGTGTAACGACATCCAGAGAATCACTTCCTACCACCATATCATTTAGCGTATTGACCGTATCAGAGAATGCATTGGATTTTTTAGCAGCCAAGGCTTCTTCAGACAAACGTGCTTTTTGTGATTCAAAAGAAGGAACTGCAACATCTGGCGTTTGCACAGAAATGATGTGGTAACCATAATCTGTTTTCACTGGTGCAGACACCTGACCCGATTTTAAAGAACTAACCGTCTGATCAAATGCAGTACCAAATACACCTTCTTCATAAACGGCAAGCGCGCCACCTTTAGACTTAGATTCAGGGTCTTCAGAATATTGTGCTGCTGCCTGAGCAAAAGTAGTACCGGCTTTAATTTTGGCTGCAATATCGGTCGCCAGTTTTTTTGCTTCAGCATCACTACGACTGTCCGCCGTAATTAAAATATGCTTCACATCTGGTTTAACTGTCTGTTTTTGTGTTGCAACAAAGGCGGTATAGGCTTCCTGAAGCTCAGCCTCTGTAACCGCTAAACTCTCCACCTGAATATCGCTTGGCTTTAACACCACATAGTCGACATCTACACTGGTCGGCTGTTTAAATAGCGTTTTGTGTTTTTCATAATAAGCAGCAATATCTGCATCCGTCACTTTGACATCTTTTTTATAGCTGTCCAGATTAATGCTGGAAATATGAATATGACGTTGTTCAGTTTGTAAATCGGCAATCTGCTGCATTTCGACTGGGCTTACCAGTGGATAATCCAGGAAAGTCGATGACAGCATCTTCAGCGCATGATCTTTACGTAAACTTTCAATCAAAGCGCGATTGGTCATGCCAATTGATTTTAGATAATTTTCATATAAAGCATTCGAGAACTTGCCATCTTGCTGGAAAGTAGGCTGCTGAGCAATCATCTGTTCAATTTGCTGGTCACTCAGACTGATCCCTAATTCTTCAGCCTGTTGCAGCAATAAAGTACGTGCAACCAGAGTATCCATGGCTTTCTGGTCAATGAAGCTTTGATTCAGTAAAGTTTCATCCCCATTGGCATAACTGAGATATTGTTCTTTAAATGATTTGGTCAGTGACTCTAATTCTTTTTGAGATATTTCAGTCCCGTTCACTGATTTTGCCGCATCAGAGTTTCCGCTGCTAAAATATCCTTCAATACCTACAAGTGCTAACGGGGTCAAAAACAGAACGAGCAAGACTTTGCCCAACCAACCCTTAATAACTTTACGAAAAGCTTCCATAAGTATTCCAATATTTTATTTGCAAAGGATTTTAACCGAAAATACCCATTGAATGAATGTGTTAATCATCACAATTAAATTTATCAATAAAAAACGCGCCAAAGAAGGCGCGTTTCGTCGCTGGGTAAGCTTAAGCTACAGCGTCTTTTAAGCCTTTACCTGCTTTGAAGCTAGGTACTTTGCTTGCTTTGATCTCAAGAGTAGCACCAGTTTGTGGGTTACGGCCAGTACGTGCAGCGCGTTCTTTCACACCGAAAGTACCAAAACCCACTAAAGTTACTGTATCACCCGATTTTAAAGCTTCAGTAACAGAAGCAATTGTAGCATCTAAAGCTTTACCTGCGTCAGCCTTAGATAATCCCCCTTTTTCTGCAATTGCATCAATTAATTCTGATTTATTCATGAAGATTACGTCCTCTTAATATCGTTTATTTAAGGTTCAAGAATTGGTTTAACATGCCATAACGCCTTTATAGCAATGCTTTAGGTATAAACGCAATACTTAAGAACCTCTTTTTTTTCAAAAAATATGCGAAAAAAACATTGAATAATAAATAAAGTCATTTTATTTAAGTTTTTTCGGCAATTCTTCTTTCATTTTTTCTTGTTCCGCAGTCAACTGATCAACCTTGGCATGCAACTGGAGAATTAAACGTTCCAAATACTGTACATCCTTCAGTGTGACTAATCCTATACGATTCAATGAGTGATGAACAGAGTTGTCGATTAATTTTTCCACTTTGTCTTTGGTGTCTGTGACCGACTCTTTGGCTTTTTCTGAAACCTTCTCTACAGTTTGATCGGCAATATCTGCAGTTTTAGATTCAAGTTCTTCCCCGACCTTGACCAGCGAGTCAAACAGTTTATTGCCTTCCTCTTCTGCACGTGAAAATGCCCCAAGTCCAGCCAACCAGATCTGTTTGGTGTATTTACGAAAATCAAGAACCGATTTGCGCTCCGAGGCAGATTTAGACTTGGGTTTCAGCATTTTCTCATTCGAAGCTTCAGCTGAGTCTTGTGCTGTTTTTGACTTGTCCATGTGCACGGCTCCTGTTTGTTTTCTGCGCAATTATTATAAATTATTCTACAAAACCACTGCATAATAGCAAATTTAGTACTTGATAGATTTGATAAACTGTTCTACAAAGCAATTTATTTCAAGTCTAATTTGATTTAACCCTGAAATCTCTTCACAAGCAGGAAGCTTTTTCACTTTATATTTCAGGTAAGGATTGGTTGTATATGAGCGAATCGCAACAAAGTCAAAATCAACCGCATTTGTTGCTTACGATGACGTTAATTGTTTTAGAGACAATATTTACTTTCATTCTCAAGCATGATCGTGTCGTTGCATTACAGGCCAAAAAGTTTGTAGATAAAAACATCTCGATTAAAATCAATAGCTATATTCCATATTTCGACTTTTATGTGCAATTCACCCCCAATGGACTATTATTTGACCACAAAGCACCGGGCCGCATTGTCGACCTGGATGTGCGCACTACACTTCCCGATCTGATTAAAATTTTCATTTTTGGCAATCGTCGTAGCATTCGCAGCATGCGCATTGATGGCAATCAGGTTTTAAAAGATGAGTTTCGTGATCTGTTAACCGTATTCAGCTTGCCAAAAGTACTAGCCGACTGGAAACACTGGCTGTCTGATGCGCCGACGGATGAAGCGGAAATTATTGCTTCTAAAAAGCGTATTGCACCGCTTTTAAAGAAAATTGAAGAACAGCGCTCCAAGATCAATACCCTGCAAGTGGAAGTCAAACAGTATAAAAACCGCCTGAAACGGATCGAACGCCGTCAAAAGCGTATTAATATCATTTTTGGCCTGAGCAGCGTACTTTTGATTATGTTATTAGTGTATAATTGGCTGAGCATGTAAATCTTTCATTCTCCAAAAATTAAATCCCACTAAGGTCTACTAAAAATAACTTGACTAATTTAGTCGGGATTCATAAAATCTACACATCTAGTCTAACCATGTGTATCGAATCATGCGCCTAACCACTCGCGGTCGCTACGCTGTGACTGCTCTACTTGATCTAGCTTTGCAGCCTTCTGAAAAAACGATAACGCTCGCTGAAATTGCAGCACGTCAAACTATTTCTGTTGCTTATCTTGAGCAGTTATTTGCGAAGCTCAAGCGTCATGGTTTAGTTTCTAGTGTTCGTGGCGCAAATGGTGGTTACCATTTAGCACGTAATGCAGATGAAATTACTGTGTTAGCAATTATTGAAGCTGTAAACGAAACAGTTGATGCGACTCGCTGTGACCATAAAGGCAATTGCCAGAATGGCGCGATGTGCTTGACTCATGATTTATGGCAGGAACTCTCCCATCACATCGCCGATTATTTAGAAAAAATCTCGCTTGCTGATCTGGTTGCACGTGACAACGTCCAGACTGTGTCATTACGCCAAAAATCAGCACCTTTAGATTCAGCCCTTTTATCGGTTACAGGTATTTGACATGAAACGTCCGATTTATCTTGATTATGCAGCTACAACTCCTGTAGATCCTCAGGTTGCTGAACGTATGATGGAATGCTTAACATTCGATGGTACCTTTGGTAATGCGGCATCTCGTTCACACGCGTATGGTTGGCAAGCAGAAGAAAAAGTTGAATATGCACGTGAACAAGTTGCGAATTTAATTAAAGCTGATCCACGTGAAATCGTATGGACTTCAGGTGCAACCGAGTCAGACAACCTTGCGCTTAAAGGTGTGGCTCATTTCTATGCATCTAAAGGTAAACATATCGTTACCTCTAAAATCGAACATAAGGCAGTTTTAGATACCTGTCGTGAGCTTGAGTCTGAAGGTTTTGAAATTACCTATATTGAGCCTCAACCTCAAACCGGTTTAATTACGCCTGAAATGGTACAGGCAGCGATCCGTCCAGACACAATTCTTGTTTCCCTGATGATGGTAAACAATGAAATCGGTACTGTGACTGATGTTGCAGCGATTGGTGAAATCACTCGCGCCAACAAGATTTTCTTCCATGTCGATGCAGCTCAGGCAGCGGGTAAAGTTGAAATTGATCTTTCAACTTTAAAAGTAGATTTGATGAGCTTCTCTGCGCATAAGATCTATGGCCCTAAAGGTATTGGCGCACTGTTTGTACGTCGTAGCCCGCGTGTACGCCTTAAAGCTGAAATGCATGGTGGCGGCCATGAACGTGGTATGCGTTCAGGTACCCTTGCGACTCACCAGATTGTAGGTATGGGTGAAGCGTTTGAACTTGCAGGCAAAAACTTGGAAGCTGAACAGACTCGTTTACGTGTACTTCGCGACAAGCTGTGGAATGGTTTACAAGGTCTTGAACAAGTGTTCCTGAACGGCCATCCAACACAAAACGTAGCGAACTACCTGAATATTAGCTTCAACTTCGTTGAAGGCGAATCATTGATGATGGCATTGAAAGATGCTGCGGTATCTTCAGGTTCGGCATGTACATCTGCAACACTTGAACCATCTTATGTACTTCGTGCATTGGGTCTTTCAGACGAACTTGCACACAGTTCGATCCGCTTCAGCTTCGGTAAATACACCACTGAAGAAGATATCGATCACGTATTGACTATCACTAAAGCTGCTGTTGAGAAGTTACGTGAACTTTCTCCGCTTTGGGATATGTATAAGGAAGGTATTGACCTTTCTAAAGTTGAGTGGGCTGAGCACTAATTTTCATTCTGAGATAGTGACAAATCCGTTGCTATCTCATTGAGAAAAGTTTTTTTACCCCCATATTTAATACTGAGGCTGACCCCGAGGTTTGGAGAAGCAACATGGCTTATAGCGAAAAAGTAATTGATCATTACGAAAACCCTCGTAATGTTGGCGTTTTAGATAAAAATGCTGAAAACGTTGGTACTGGTATGGTTGGTGCGCCAGCATGTGGTGACGTGATGCGTTTACAGATTCAGGTAAACGATGAAGGCGTGATTGAAGAAGCACGTTTCAAAACTTATGGTTGTGGTTCTGCCATTGCATCAAGTTCACTTGTGACCGAATGGCTCAAAGGTAAAACTTTGGATCAAGCTCAAGCGATCAAGAACATTGATATTGCAACTGAACTTGCACTTCCACCAGTAAAAGTACACTGCTCTGTTCTTGCTGAAGATGCAATCAAAGCAGCTGTAGAAGACTACCGTAGCAAGAAAGTTAAAGCTTAATTGTTCCACGTTTTGAAATTTTAACGGAGTTTTCATGATCCATTTAACTGAAAATGCTGCAACTCATATCAGCAATTATTTAAAAAATCGCGGTAAGGGTGAAGGCATTCGCGTTGGTGTGAAAACTTCAGGCTGTTCTGGTCTGGCCTATGTGCTCGAGTTCGTCGATGAAGTCGATACACATGACCAAGCCTTTGAGCAGTTTGGGGTTAAAGTATTCGTTGACCCGAAAAGCCTGGTTTATCTTGAAGGTATGGAGATGGACTATGTTAAAAACGGCTTGAACGAAGGCTTCGAATTTAACAACCCCAACAAAAAAGGCGAATGCGGTTGTGGTGAATCCTTCACTGTATAAACCCGGCAGTTATTCTCTTTTTGACATTAAAACAGTGTGTTTCACACTGTTTTAATTGCATTTATACAGTTACTTTTGCACATTAATCGCGGATCCCATCTCCCATGAATCATTTTGAGTTGTTCAACCTTCCTGTAGCACTCGATATTGATTTAGCGGCTTTAAAGACTGAATTTTTAAAGTTGCAGCAACAATATCACCCAGATAAAGCTGAAGACAAAGATCAGGCTCTGATTAAATCAAGTGATATCAATCAGGCATTTAAAACCTTGTCAGCGGTCGATAGCCGTGCAGCGTATTTACTGTCTCTCAAGAAACAGGATTATCACTTAGATCAGTCGATCAGTGATTTTGAATTCTTGCAGGACGCTCTGGAAATTCGTGAACAACTTGACGATGCAACTTCTGCTGAAGATTTAACTTCACTGAAAGTCGAAGTCCAGCAATGGATTGAGGGCTTGGTTCGCGAGTTCAAAATTGATTATGCGGATGAAGACTGGGCCGAAGCACGCGATACAGTGCGCAAACTACGCTTCTTCGTTAAAGTCATGGCCGATATCGACAAAGCGGAAGACCGCTTCCTGGACGATGACAGCTTTGATCTTGATGATGATTTCTAATTTTTAGTATTTAATATTTAACGTGCAAAGGATGTAACACTATGGCTCTCTTGCAAATTGCAGAACCAGGTCAATCAAGTGCACCACATGAACACCGCATTGCGATTGGTATCGATTTAGGCACCACCCACTCTTTGGTTGCCACGGTTCTTTCAGGTAAAGCCAAAGTACTTAATGACGAACAAGGTCGTGTGCTACTTCCTTCTATCGTGCATTATGCAGAACAACAGACTCAATACGGCAATGAAGCTGCGCCTTTCATTACTACTGACCCTAAAAACACCATCGTTTCTGTAAAACGTTTTATGGGTCGCTCGAAAGCTGACATCAAATTCCAGCATCCTTATGCGTTGGTTGGTGAAGCGAATGAAATGCCGGCTTTTGAAACCGCACAAGGCCGTAAGACGCCGGTTGAGATTTCTGCAGAAATTTTAAAGCAGTTGAAAGACCGCGCTGAAGCCAGTCTGCAAAATCCGGTCAATGGTGCCGTTATTACTGTTCCGGCCTACTTTGATGAAGCACAGCGTCAGGCAACCCGTGATGCTGCTCAACTTGCTGGCTTGAATGTTTTACGTTTGTTGAATGAGCCAACCGCTGCTGCTGTTGCTTATGGTCTCGATCAGGAAAGCAATCTAAGTACAGATCGCAACTATGTGATCTACGACTTGGGTGGTGGTACCTTTGACGTTTCGATTCTGCGTTTTAGTCAAGGTGTGTTTGAAGTTCTGGCAACCGGTGGCCACACTGCCCTCGGTGGTGATGACCTAGATCGTTTGATCCTGAAATGGGCCAAGAAACAACTGAATATTGACACCTTGAATGATGCAGAATATGCACATTTTGTGGTTGCAGCACGTAAAGCCAAAGAAGCTTTGTCTGATGCAGATTCAGTTCAACTCAAATTGCTTGATCAGGTATTGACGCTTGACCGTCCGACATTTGAAGAGATCATTAAAGTTGCTTTGGATAAGACCATCAGCGTATGTAAGCGTGTGATGCGTGATGCCAAGCTTGAACTGGATGACATTCAAAATGTCGTTTTGGTCGGTGGCTCAACCCGTTCTTATGCAGTACAAAAAGCCGTGCGTGAAGTATTCAATCAAGAACCACTATGCACTATTAATCCGGATGAAGTGGTTGCGATTGGCGCATCAATTACTGCGAACCAATTGATTGGCAACTCAACTGATGGCTCATTACTATTAGACGTGACGCCTCTGTCTCTTGGTCTTGAAACCATGGGCGGACTGGTTGAACGATTAATTTCGCGTAATACTGCGATTCCAGTCGCTCGTCGTCAGGAATTTACGACTTATCAAGATGGCCAGACTGCCATGTTGATTCATGTGGTTCAAGGTGAACGTGATCTGGTTGAGCATTGCCGTAGTTTAGGGCGTTTTGTCCTGCATGGCATTCCACCAATGACTGCCGGTCAGGCACGTATTGAAGTGACGTTCCAGGTCGATGCAGATGGCTTGCTGACTGTATCTGCCAAAGAAACCACCTCTGGCGTGACGGCTCAAATCGATATCAAACCATCTTATGGTTTATCGGGTGAAGATACTGAACGTCTGTTGCTAGACGGTTATAAGTTCGCTGAAGAAGATAAGAATCTTCGTCATTTGAATGAAACCAAAGTGGAAGCACAGCGTGAGCTGGAAGCACTGGTTCAGGCACTCCAAGCGGATGCCGGTCTGTTGACTGAAGATCAACTTGCAGCACTGCAAACTGCGCAAGCACAACTTGAAACTCAGCTTCAGGGTTCAGATATCAAAGCGATTGAATCTGCCGTTGAACAGCTTAAAATACATAGTGATGCTTTTGCAGCAGCACGTATGAATCAACATATTGATGCAGCTCTTAAGGGCACTAAACTCGACGACTGGTCAAACTCAAACTAATTTAAGGTAACGACTATGCCACGTATTAAAGTTCTTCCACATGCGCAGATTTGCCCCGAAGGTGCTGAGTTTGAAGTCGAACAAAATGCCAATCTTTGCGAAAGCCTGCTAAAAAATGGCATTAAAATCGAACATGCTTGCGATATGTCAGCAGCGTGTACCACCTGCCATGTAGTGGTACGCAAAGGTTTTGACAGCCTGGAAGAAATGGATGATGTTGAAGCTGACTTACTCGATCGTGCCTGGGGTTTAGAACCTGATTCACGTCTTTCTTGTCAGGTTAAACTGGACGATGAAGATCTGGAAATTGAAATTCCAAAATACACCATTAACCATGCGTCAGAAAATCACTAAGATTTTCGTTGCAGGCTAAAATAAAAAACCACGCTCATGCGTGGTTTTTTCTCTTTATAAGAAACAATTAAAGTAAATTTACATGAACTTTAAATGTGTTCAATTACTTCATCCTCAAGCTTCAATTTGACAATACCTTGTGAATTGGTCATTTTCTGCTGAGTTTCAATGCGTTTAATCATTTTTTCTAGTACATGAATCAGCTCAGGATATTCAAAGTTTTGCACTTCATCCAGATTCAGCAATAAATGAAAGCCCTTATATTCATAATCGAACCAGCGCTGATACTCGACTTTCTGAGACGCATATTTTTCCATGACCTGCCAGGTTCTTACATGTGCTTTAATGCCTTTCAAGAATATCGGCTTTTTCGGTGCACAAAGATAATCATCTTTGATCAGATTATGAGTATCTTCCGAAATCAGGATTTCATCGACTTCCGCTGCACTTTGCAAACGCGCTGCCAGATTGGCATCACGTCCTACAATGGTATAAGCCATACGATGCGTAGCCCCATAATTCCCTACGTGGCAATAACCGGTTGAAATCCCCATGCGGATATGCAGTGGCGGATAACCCATTTTAATCCAGCGTTCCCGCAGCAATTTCATTTGCTGACGCATCGCCAATGCCATTTCCATACAGTTCTTAGCATCCTGTTCCACACCTTCGGAGTTCGGATCACCAAAGAAAATCAGGATGGCATCACCCATGAATTTATCGACAGTCGCTTCATAATTTTTAGCGATTTCGGTCATATGCCGAAGATAGTCATTCAACAGGAATGCTAAATCATCTGGAATCAGAGTTTCAGATAGCTCTGTAAAGCCTTGAATATCAGAGAAAAAGATCGTCAACTTTTTACGTTTATATTCAATTTTGGCTTCAGATTCACCTTTCATAATGGATTGCCATAACTGCACGGGCGCATAGCGACTCAGCTGATTGGCAAATTCCATATAACGGTTCATCTGTTCGAAATAATGGTCTTTTTTCTGGGTCATGTATTGCACACGACCACTTTGATAAAAACTTCCGACACCAAAATAGGTAATCAGACAGATAAAGCCTAAAACGGTCAACTCACTGCTGGTCGGTTCGAAATAATTATTAAACCCAAAGACCAGAATATTGGCCAGATAAAAAAGCGTAATCCCGATCAGGCTGGCTAGAGATGCCATCATAAATGAAATTTTATTGCTGATCGCGGTATAGAGCACTGCGACCAGACCCAGCAAGGACAAGACCAAGTCCAGATGCACGGCCGCCAAAACCACCGAAATGACAATGACATCAATCAGGAAAAGAATATTACGCCGGATGTGATAATCATGACGATAGATCAGCCAGCGAGATAGTTTCGGTGTAATTAGCAAAACCAGAAACAAAAAAAATGGAACAAAAAGCTGATACTGGGTATCTGGTTCAGTGTAATGAAAGACGACCAGAACCACAGACAGCATGATGTATCCCATCATGCGATGGAAATACTCAAACTGATGGGGTTCTTTTTGAATCCAGTCGTCTAATTGCACTCACTCCCTCCCTGAAGTCCGCAACTGTTCATGGTTCTCGGAATGCCTTGGCTGATTAGTCCATGCGCCAGTCAAATGGCATGTCGCCCTGACCACGTAAAGCCAGCATTAAGGTTTGACGCATATGTGCCAATACTTCACTGCTATAAGGAACAGCAGGTGTACCCCAAACAGGCTTCGGCCATTCAACGTCGTTCTGATAACGAACTACATGATGAAAATGCAATTGCGGCACCATATTACCCAGCGCTGCTACATTCATTTTATCTGCACGGAAAACACGTGCCAGCTGGCTTGATAACCAGCTTGACTCTCTTAAAAACTGCTCTTGGTCAGCTTGACTCAATTCATATAATTCAGAGACACCCGGCACACGTGGAATCAGAATGAGCCAGGGAAATTGCATATCATTCATCAAACGACATGTTGACAAAGGAAAGTCGCCTACAAAAAACGTATCTTGAGCAAGTTGTGGATGCAAACTAAACATATCTTTATAAATGATGCAAAATTAGAATGATGGCTAATACTAACATATCCAACTGAAGCTGAATATTGAAAGCAATGTGTTTAAAGACAAATTCTCATGATTTGTTGCGAAGCACATCACAACAATTACTGTAAACAATTCATTAAAAAAATCAAGCCTGTTGTTCCTGCAAACTTCATTGGAAAATGAAATCCAAACTGAATTTTCAGGCTGATTTAATCGAATAAAATCAGTGCAATTCTTTAAGCAGACTGTCCAGTAAATCCTGTATAAACTGAATCCGCTTTTGATAGTCTTCCAGCATGACCATGACTTTTAGACGTTGACCGCCATCCATCCGGAAATAGGTCGGATGTTTCTGCATCATCTGGATAATCGTCATGGCTTGAACCGGAGTATCCGGTGCAAATTCAATATGCCCACCCTGACTGCTGATATCAATTTTAGTAATACCAAGCTGCTCGGCTTTCAATCGAATCTGATGTACAGCAAAGAGCTGTTTGACCGGTTGCGGCGGTATACCAAAACGATCGATCAATTCCATCCGGATATTGTCCAGTTTTTCCTGGGTATCAGTATTACTGATGCGTTTATAGAACAACAGACGTTGATGCACATCACCCAGATATTCATCTGGAATCAACGCTGGCATATGCAGGGTAATTTCGGCAGTCAATGACAATGGTGCATCGAAGTTTGGCGTTTTGCCTTTTTGAATGGCTTTGGTGGCTTTTTCCAGCATTTCCATATACAGGCTATAACCAATAGCCTGCATCGAACCACTCTGCTGCTCACCTAGTAACTCACCTGCGCCGCGAATTTCCAGATCTTCGGTTGCCAGCATAAAACCGGCACCCAAGGTCGAAGCACGCTGAATGGCATCCAGACGTTTTTCTGCATCACCTTTTAAGGCTTTTAAAGACGGCACCATTAAGTAGGCATAAGCCTGATGGTGTGAGCGTCCTACACGTCCGCGTAGCTGATGTAATTGTGCCAGGCCCAGCTTGTCAGCACGTTCAATCAGAATGGTATTGGCATTCGGAACATCAATCCCGGTTTCAATAATGGTCGAACATACCAGAACATTGTATTCCTTGTGATAGAACTGCTGCATCACCTGCTCCAGTTCACGTTCACGCATCTGCCCGTGGGCCACAATCACCCGCGCTTCCGGCACCAGTTTACGGATATGCTCGGCGGCACGATCGATTGTATCAACTTCATTATGCAGAAAATAAACCTGACCACCGCGCAGCAATTCACGCAGAATCGCTTCTTTAATGGTGTCATCGGTATGTTCCTGCACAAAGGTTTTCACCGCAAGACGGCGTGCCGGCGGTGTGGCGATAATCGACAGATCACGCATGCCACTAAAGGCCATATTCAGTGTCCGTGGAATTGGAGTTGCAGTCAGTGTCAGCATGTCGACATCGGCACGCATCGCCTTGATTCGTTCCTTGTCGCGCACCCCGAAACGATGCTCTTCATCGACAATCATCAAGCCAAGATTCTTAAACTGAACATTTTCCTGCAAAATCTTATGTGTACCAATCACAATATCGACTTTACCTTCAATCAGGTCGTCAATGGTCTTGGTATGTGCTTTGGAAGAGCCGAAACGTGACAGCACTTCAATCCGGACTGGCCAGTCGGCGAAGCGGTCTTTGAATGAATCATAATGCTGCTGTGCCAGCAAAGTGGTCGGTACCAGAATCGCCACCTGCCGGTTATTCTGTACTGCAACAAATGCGGCACGCATTGCGACTTCTGTTTTACCAAACCCGACATCACCACACACCAGACGATCCATCGGCTTGGCCTGCTGCATGTCATGCAACGTCGCTTCAATCGCATTGGCCTGATCCAGTGTTTCTTCATAGGCAAAGCCACTGGCAAATTGCATATACAGGCTTTGATCGATTTCAAAACTGATCCCGGGCTTGGAAGAACGCCGTGCCTGAATATGCAGCAATTCGGCCGCGACATCGTGAATCTGTTCCAGCGCTTTACGTTTGGCTTTATTCCATGCGTCCGTACCCAGTTTATGCAAAGGTGCCAGATCCGGATCACCACCACTGTACCGGCTGATTAAGTGTAGATTGGTCACCGGCACATAGACTTTGGCGGCATCCGCATAATCCAGCTGCAAAAATTCGTGATCCTGATCATCAATACTTAGGGTGACCAGACCGGCATAACGTCCGACCCCATAATCGATATGTACCACAGGCGCGCCCATGGTCAGCTCAGTTAGACTTCGGATCAGAAACTCTTCGGAAACTTCCTGTTGACGTTTGCGACGGCGCTGTACCACGCGATGTTCATACAGCTGATTTTCAGAAATTACGCTGACACGATCGGTCAATACCAGACCACGCTCTAAAGGCGCATTGGTAATGGCAATTGCATACAGAGATTGAATAAAACTATCAAAATTTTCAACCGTGGGGATATCACCCAGACTTGGCCTTAAGGCATCTTTAAGACTTTCCCGGCGTCCAGCACTTTCAGCCACTAGCAATACCGGATGATTAGCCTGATCAATATATTTTTTGATTTCATGAAACGGTTTTTCACGTTTCGGATCTACGGGCAGACGCGGTGGCAACTGGGTATCAAGATTCAATACCCCAGCTTTTTGATCAAAAGATGTTTGTGCGGCAATGATGCGTGCAAACTGGTTCAGCTGCTCCAGCACCTGATTGGTCTGAAAAAACAGGCTTTCAGGCGGCATGATCGGTTGGTCGACATTGTGGCGACGATCTTCATAACGGCGCACCACATCTTGCCAAAACTGGCTGAGACTTTCGTCCAGAGCCTTATCTGTAATGACAATGCCATTCTTCGGTAGGTACGAAATCAGTGAACTTTGGCCTTGCATGGCTTCCGCGCTGAAAAACAAGGGCAAATAAAACTCGATTCCCGGCGAGACTATGCCATCCATCACATCCTGATAGATCGGGTTTTTCTTTGGATTCGCGGTCGGGAAAAATTCGGCATAGCGGTCACGGAAAGTGGCACGACCTTCCTTGAGCGGAAATTCCTGTGCCGGCAATACGGTAAACTGCTGCAAACTTTGCGTGGTGCGCTGAGTTTCGGCATCGAAAAATTTCAGGCTTTCAATTTCATCATCAAACAGGTCAATCCGAATCGGTGCTTCCTGTCCCGATGCGTAGATATCCATGATACTGCCGCGTACCGCGAATTCACCTGGATCATAGACGGTATCGACCAGATGATAACCGGCCTGAATCAACTTTTTCTTTTGTTGTTCCAGATCAAATTTCTGACCGACATGAATATCGAAATGCTCACCCAGAATCCATGAGGTCGGCGCCACACGTTGTGCCAAAGTTGAGGCGGACAGCAACAGTACGCCAGTTTTTGGCATATTGGATAAGATTGCCAGACGTTCCGAGACAATATCCTGATGGGGGGAGAGACGGTCATAAGGCAAGATTTCCCAATCTGGAAAAATCGTGGGTTTAACCCCATAAAATTCCAGTTCACTTTCCAGTTGACCCAAATGCTGATTATTACGTGCAATCACGATAAATAAACGCGATTGCTGCTGCACGATTTCTTTGAGCAACAATGCCGTCGAGGAACCTTGCAGATTGCCTAACCAGCGTTTCTCGCCTGCTTTGAGTTGTGGTAAATTGAGTTGGGAAATTTCTTGTTGGAACATGGATATAGCTTTAAAGTCTAAATAACCTGAGGCTTATACTAGCACGATGATCTCAGGATATTTTGTTATTTTTATGCAGTCTTGCCACATCCATACGCTTCGATTTCAAGCCACTTTTAACACTTATTTTTTCTCTCGCAGAAAGTTACGATAATAATCATTTAACTTCTTGAGGATCATTTTAAATTGCAGCAGGTTCTCTTCGGTATTTCCCAAAGTCACATTAAAACGCTGATGGGCAATTTCCAGATCAATCTTTTCATTGATCAGCATCGCGGTGTCGTATAAAGCTTTTAAATCATCAAACTGTTTTAGACGGCGATTGGACAAATATTCTAAGCGTGTGGTCAGTTCCTGATTTAAATCAATGCCATCCACGATATAACCTGTGCCTTCGACATGCTGGATATTCTGCTCGTCTAAATATAGCTGTGCAGCAGTCGGTTTATTAGTTTTAAATAATGCACTGATTTTATCAAACATCGCCATTTACCCAGCCAAATAAAGTTCAGACCCTAGTCTAGATGAAAATGCCTCAAATCCACATATCGAACTTGAGGCAAATTGTCAAAATCACAACGATCAGTTGATTTGAGCTGTTTCAAGACAATTTATGCTATCAAGAAACCTGTTCGAGCTGACTCTCTGCTACAGGTATTTCAGACACCAGATTTTCAAATGCAAAAATCTCTTCTAATTGCGCTTCACTCAATAAGCCTAACTCTAATACCACCTGTGGCACGGTTTTATTTTCCCACATACATTGTTTGCCGATTTCATCACACTTGGCATGTCCCAGAATCGGTTCAAGCAAGGTCACAATCCCGACACTGCGCATGACGGAACTTAAGCAAATCTGTTCATTGGCCTGAATACCAGCAATACATTTCTGATTCAGGGTTTGCATGCCTTGGGTCAATAATTGAATTGATTCATTCATCGCCACGGCAATCACAGGTTCCATGACATTCAATTGTAACTGCCCGGCTTCCGCAGCCATAGTAATGGTTAAGTCATTACCAATCACCCGGAATGCAATCTGATTCACAACTTCTGGAATTACCGGATTGATTTTTGCCGGCATGATCGAAGAACCTGCCTGTAACTCAGGTAAGCGAATTTCAGCTAACCCTGTACGCGGCCCCGAGCTGAGCAAGCGCAAGTCATTACAGATTTTGGACAATTTCACTGCCAGACGTTTTAAACTGCTCGACAAGATAATAAAGACGCCACAATCGCTGGTCGCCTCGACATAATCTGCTGCACCTTTTAAAGGTAAACCTGTCAGGTGCGCCAAGATTTCCACCACCCGCTTGGCATAGCCCGGCGGTGTATTCACCCCGGTCCCAATGGCGGTGGCGCCTAAATTGACTTCCAGCAATAACTGTCGCATCTGTCCAATCAGCTTCAGGTCTTCTTTTAATAAGGTGGCAAATGCCCGGAATTCCTGTTCCATGGTCATCGGCACGGCATCTTGTAACTGGGTACGTCCCATCTTGATGACATATTCAAATTCGGCAGCTTTATGATCGATACAGTCAATCAATGCTTTAAGCACGCTCAATAACTCATCCAGACTGCTATAGGTCGCCAGACGCAAAGCCGTTGGATAGACATCATTGGTCGATTGCGAGGTATTGACGTGATCATTCGGATGCAGAATGTGATAATCACCTTTCTGATGGCCCGACATTTCTAGGGCAATATTGGCAATCACCTCATTGGTATTCATATTGATGGAGGTTCCGGCACCGCCCTGATAAGGATCGAGTGGAAATGCCGTTTGCCACGCTTCCGGATGCTGAATCAATTCATCACAAGCTTTCTGAATGGCAGTACTGGTCTGCTCGGACAATTTTTGAAAGTGCAGATTGGCTTGTGCCGAAGCTTTTTTCACTTGGGCCAAAGCACGAATAAAGTGCGTTTGTTGCCCCACCGCCAATCCAGAAATCTTAAAATTTTCGATGGCACGTAAGGTATGAATCCCATAATAGCTATGCAACGGGATTTGTTTTTCCCCCAATAAATCACGTTCAATGCGGGTCGGTTCGATTTGAAGCATATTGTCCACTAAAAAATACTCTTGGCGATGCACCGTATTTGGTGTGACATTAATATGAGCAAACAAATACAGGCCTAATAGGAAGACTTTAACCTAGATTTGCTACGATTTATTACCAATACGCTAAAGCTGTGAGTTTTGTAAGATTGTGTAAGCAATTGGCTAAGATTCAAATATTTTCATTATTTATTCAAAATTTCCACTTTTCCCCTGAATTCGACGTCGTATTGCCTTTTATCCGCTCAAGTTATTCCTAATTCAATTTCAGTGAATTACTACTCTATTTACAATAGGTATACATAAAAGCTGTGTAATTGTTACAGAGTGTAATTTTTAAACCATGCTTGAATCACCTCCTTGCAATCTCAGTACAAAAAATCATCTTGGACGATGATTTCCATATTTACAGGATGACCTGCCCATGACTTCTTTAAACCCCACCCTGATTACTTTCATGTTTTATATTATCGCCATGATTGCAATCGGTTTATATGCTTATCGTGCCACCTCCAATTTTGACGAATATATTCTAGGTGGACGGAGTCTGGGCAGTGTCGTCACTGCACTTTCGGCGGGCGCATCGGATATGAGTGGCTGGCTGTTGATGGGTCTTCCAGGAGCCATTTACTTGTCTGGTCTGTCAGAAGTCTGGATTGCGATCGGTTTGATTATCGGTGCATGGCTGAACTGGTTACTCGTGGCAGGTCGACTGCGCGCCCATACTGAATATCAGAACAATGCTCTAACCTTGCCGGATTATTTCACTAGCCGTTTTTCCGATCGTAAACGTATTTTACGGGTCTTGTCTGCCTTGGTGATTCTGGTGTTCTTTGCAATTTATTGTGCCTCAGGCATGGTCGCAGGTGCACGACTGTTTGAAAGCCTGTTTGGCTGGGATTACACCACAGCGCTTGTGATTGGTGCGATGGCGACGATTCTTTATGTTTGTATTGGTGGCTTTTTGGCGATCAGCTGGACAGATACATTCCAAGCCGGTTTGATGATTTTTGCCTTATTGCTGACTCCGATCATTACCTTCTTGGCTCTGGGCGACAACAGCCAGCAAGTGAGTGTCATCCTTGAATCGGCTCGCCCACATGCTTCAAGCATGCTTGAAGGTTTAAGCACCGTTGCGATTATTTCCAGTCTGGCTTGGGGCTTGGGTTATTTTGGTCAGCCGCATATTCTGGTGCGTTTTATGGCAGCAGATTCGGTCAAAACCATTCCTGCTGCACGCCGTATTGGCATGACCTGGATGATTCTATGCCTAGGCGGTGCAGTGGCTGCCGGTTATATCGGTATTGCCTACTTCAGTGTCAATCCCGCATTGGCTTCGGTGGTGAATCAAAACCCTGAAACGGTATTTATGGAGTTGACCAAAATCCTGTTTAATCCATGGATTGCCGGAATCATTCTGGCTGCTATCTTGGCGGCAATTATGAGCACCTTGAGCTGTCAGCTTCTGGTCTGCTCAACCACCCTGACCGAAGATTTATATAAGAGTTTCCTGCGTAAAAATGCTTCACAAAAAGAACTGATCTGGGTCGGTCGCGGCATGGTCTTGGTGATTGCCCTAATTGCCATTTCACTGGCGATTAATCCGAACAGTAAGGTTTTGGGTCTGGTGGCTTATGCCTGGGCGGGCTTTGGTGCTGCATTTGGCCCGCTGATTATCTTGTCGCTATTCTGGAAACGAATGACCCTCAACGGCGCAATTGTGGGTATGGTGGTTGGTGCCATGACTGTAATTGTCTGGAAAAATTATATGGGTGATACCGGTCTGTATGAGATCATTCCAGGCTTTATTCTGGCCACCCTCAGCATTATCATCGTCAGCCTGCTGGATAAAGCACCGAGTGCTGATGTGGTCAAACGCTTTGAAATGGCTAAAGCCGAGTATCAAAAAGAAATGGCAGAAATGAAAAAATAATCACCTTTTTTCTTGCACATAAAAGGGACTTAATCGTCCCTTTTATGTTTCTTAGATTCACAAATGAAGTTCTTGAAAATTACTTGGCTTTTCCCGGCATTTTCAGATGGATCTGCTGACTTTCTTTAATCACTTCCATCACCGGATAACTGCGCGTTTCTTTAATTCCGGGCAATTGCCACAAGATCTGACCAGAGATTTTCCGGAACTCATCCATATTGGCACAGCGGATTTTTACCACGAAATCAAACCCGCCACTGATCATATGACACTCGATAATTTCAGGAATCTGCCGCACAGCATGGGAAAATTCATCTAAAACATTCGGCGTGGTTTTATCCAATAAAATTTCAACAAAGACCACAAAACCATTATTCAACATGACTGGATTGAGGCGCGCTTCATAGCCCACAATAAAACCTTCCCGGGTCAGCTTTTGTACACGCGCCAAGGCTGCTGTAGGCGACAAATTGACCAGTTCAGCCAGTTTGATATTGGATAGCTTGGCATCGGATTGCAATAAACCCAGTATACGAATATCTATACGGTCAAGGTTCAAATAAGGACTTGGCATTAGAATTATTCTCTAAAAAAAGCGAAAACTATAGTGAGATATTCGTCAAATATTCTGTGATTATAGATTAAAACTCATTCACCTCAAAGAACTGATTGACGCAGTACAGGAAGTCACTATGCCAACCACTCTCCGCCCAGATTCAATTTTAGATTCAGCCCAGCACTCAAATTATATTGCTGAATTTAAACACAAAAACCAATACGAAGAACGTATTAATACGGTATGGCGTCGTGCAGAAACTGAATGCGTCGAAGAGTTATTGGCCCATAGTGAAATTTCTTCCGAGATGAGTGACAAGATTCAGGCGCTTGCCTTTGATCTCGCACATTCCTTACGTGAACGCAAAAGTTCCACTGGGAAAGCCGGTATTGTCCAAGGCTTATTGCAGGAATTTTCTTTATCTTCTCAGGAAGGCATTGCCCTGATGTGTCTGGCAGAAGCCTTACTGCGGATTCCGGACAAAGCCACACGTGACCTGCTGATCCGTGACAAAATCAATCAAGGTAACTGGAAAGAACATTTGGGCCAGAGCCAATTGATGTTTGTGAATGCAGCAGCCTGGGGACTGATGCTGACCGGCAAGCTGATGGAAACCCCACAGCAAAAAAGCCTGTCTAGCTTATTGACCGGTCTTTTGGCACGCAGTGGCCGCGGGATTATCCGTAAGGCTGTCGATGTTGCCATGCGCATGATGGGCGAGCAGTTTGTCACGGGTGAAACCATTGATGAAGCCCTGAAAAATGCCGAACCGTTGGAAGAAAAAGGCTTTCGCTATTCCTATGACATGCTGGGTGAAGCAGCACTGACCGATCCGGATGCTGAACGTTATTATCAGGATTATCAGCAAGCCATTCATGCCATTGGTCAATCTTCGCAGGATAAGGATGTTTATGACGGGCCTGGCATTTCTATCAAACTCTCTGCGCTGCACCCCCGTTATCAGCGTTCGCAAATGGATCGCGTGCATGATGAGCTCTATGCAAAAGTACTGAAACTCGCGGTCTTGGCCAAGCAATACAATATTGGTTTAAATATCGATGCTGAAGAAAGTGATCGCCTTGAGATTTCACTTGAACTGTTAGAACGCCTGTGTTTTGAACCACAATTACAGGACTGGAAAGGCATTGGCTTTGTGATTCAGGCCTATCAGAAACGCTGCTTCTATGTAGTGGATTACATCATTGATCTGGCGAAGCGCAGCCAGAAACGCTTGATGATTCGTCTGGTCAAAGGCGCATATTGGGACAGCGAAATCAAGAAAGCCCAAATTGATGGAATGTCAGATTATCCGGTATTTACTCGTAAGGTGCATACGGATCTGTCTTATATTGCTTGTGCGCGTAAGCTGTTGGCTGAACCGGATTATATCTACCCACAATTTGCCACTCACAATGCACAAACGGTAGCGACGATCTATCAGCTGGCACAACCTGAGCAGTATTATGCCGGCCAATATGAGTTCCAATGTCTGCATGGCATGGGCGAACCACTGTATGAAAATGTCGTGGGCGATCCATCGAAAAATAAACTCGGTGTACCATGCCGGATCTATGCGCCAGTCGGCAATCATGAAACCTTGCTGGCTTATCTGGTGCGCCGCTTACTGGAAAATGGTGCCAATACCTCCTTCGTCAATCGTATTGCTGACAAAACCTTGAAAATTGAAGATTTGATTGAAAATCCACAGCAAACCATTTTAAAGGCGTCAAAACAGGAAAGCGTATTGGGTGCCAAGCATCCGCATATTCCCTATCCGCAAGATCTTTATGCCGATGAACGATTGAACTCTTCAGGACTCGATTTGGCCAATGATGCTGAACTCAGTATTTTAAATGAAGTCGCATCCAGTCTGGCAAATACGCAATTTCAGTCAGCTGCTATGGGAACGGCATTTAGCAGCGTGGATACGCCCCATGCAGTTCCAGTGATCAATCCAGCACACCATCAGGATGTGGTCGGCACAGTCTATGAAGCAACTTCTGAACAGGCTGAAATTGCACTCACTCAAGCAGTTAATGCACAAAGTTTCTGGGCCAATCTGCCAAAAAATGAGCGTGCTGCCTGCCTGAATAAAGCCGCAGAACTGATGGAACAGCGTTTGCTTCCGCTCATGGTTCTTCTTTCTCGCGAAGCAGGTAAAACCTATGCCAATGCGATTGCCGAAGTACGTGAGGCGGTAGATTTCTTGCGTTACTATGCAGCTCAAGTTTTGGATCTCAGTGACAATGTACAGATCCAGCCTTTAGGTACTGTACTATGTATCAGTCCATGGAACTTCCCGCTGGCGATTTTTACCGGTCAGATTTCAGCAGCGCTGGTCGCTGGCAATACCGTGATTGCCAAACCGGCTGAACAAACACCGCTCATTGCAGCACAAGCCGTACAGATTTTATGGGAAGCCGGCATTCCGCAGGATGTGTTACAGCTATTGCCGGGCCGTGGTGAAACCATTGGTGCACAGCTCAGTGCAGATCCACGTATTCAGGGCATCATGTTTACCGGTTCCACCGAGGTCGCCCAAATTCTACAAAAAACCGTGGCAGAACGAATAAACCAGTTTGGAGAAAGCGTCACCCTGATTGCTGAAACTGGTGGTCAAAATGCCATGATTGTGGATTCATCTGCATTGACTGAACAGGTGGTGTTGGATGTTGTGAGCTCTGCCTATGACAGTGCCGGTCAGCGCTGTTCTGCCCTGCGTGTCCTCTGTGTTCAGGAAGATAATCTGGAGGCCGTACGCAGCATGCTCAAAGGTGCGATGCAACAGTTGCGCGTTGGCAATCCGGTCTTGCTGAAAACCGATATTGGTCCAGTGATTGATGCAGAAGCCCAGCAAAATATCCAAAAGCATATCGAGCAGATGCGCAGCAAAGGTCATACAGTTCATCAGTTGATGTTTAATCAGGACCAGACTGAATTAACTCCAGGAACATTCATTGCACCAACCCTGATTGAACTTCCAAATCTGGATGATCTGGAACGTGAAGTGTTTGGCCCGGTACTGCATCTGATCAGCTATAAATATGGCGAACTGGAACAGTTGTTAGATCAGATCAACAGCAAGGGTTATGGCCTGACCATGGGCTTGCACACGCGTATTGATGAAACCATGCAAACCGTGATTGCACGAGCGGAAGTCGGCAACCTGTATATCAACCGCAATATCGTTGGTGCGGTCGTGGGCGTCCAGCCTTTTGGTGGTGAAGGTCTGTCCGGCACCGGCCCGAAAGCGGGTGGCCCGTTGTATATCTATCGTTTAATGCATCAAGTATCCGAGAAAAAACTGGCTCAGCCTTATGCAGCTCAAGCTGAGCCAGCACTTGTTGAACATAAACTTGTTCAGGAGTTTAAAGCCTGGGTAGCTAAAACTTTCCCAACTTTATCTTTAAAAGCGCCTATGCAAATTGCGACTGGTCAAAGCTTTAGCCTGCAAGGCCCAACTGGCGAGGAAAATCAATACATGATCTTGCCACGTGAAAGCGTTCTCTCGTTAGCACATAGGGATCAAGACCAGATTCAGCAAATTCTGGCGATTTTATCGGTTGGCAGTCGTCCTGCGGTACTGGCAAACAATACTTTTATTCTGAAATATTTACCAACCATGCCAGCCGCGGTTAGCAAGCAATTTAAAGTGGTCCGGGATATTGAAACAGGTGTATTTGAGGCCGTCCTGCATCATGGTGACACTACTGAACTGATTGACTTGCAGAAACGCATTGCAACACGCCAAGGTCCAATTATTGGTATCACCCATTTAAGTTCGGGCAACTATGATATTCCGGTCGAGCGATTTGTGATTGAACGCGCGATCAGTATCAATACGGCGGCGGCAGGCGGCAATGCCAGCTTGATGACGATGGATAATCTCTAAATCAGTCCAATCATCTCAGCATTTTTAGCTTAAATCTTTCCTCTTTATGGCCAAACCTCTCTCCTCAGAAGGTTTGGTCTTTTTTATGCAGCTTTTAAAGCGGCTTGACTACAATAGGCTTAGGCAGATCGGCAATTTTTTGCTACCATTTGCGCTTTAAAATATTTGCGATTTCTTACTGCATATGACTTCATCTTATCAGCAACAACTTGAAGCCAAAATTGAACGCATCAGCGCTCAGTTTGCCGAATATCAACCACCTGCTTTAGAAGTATTCCAGTCTCCTGAAAAATATTTCCGCATGCGTGCTGAATTCCGGATCTGGCATACTGAAGATGATCTGTTTTATGCCATGTTCGAACGTGACGAGAACAACAATAAAAAAGTCATTCGTATTGATGAATTTCCAATTGCAGACCGCAGCATTAATGACTTGATGCCACAATTACTTGAAGCATTCAAGGCAGATGCCAATCTGGGTCATCGTCTATTTGAAGTCCATTTTCTGGCGACTTTAAGTGGCCAAGTCCTAGTTTCCCTGATTTATCACCGCAAGCTGGATGAAAGCTGGGAACCTGCAGCAAAAGCACTGGCGGAAAAACTGAATATTAAACTGATTGGCCGAAGCCGTGGCCAGAAATTCGTCCTGACTGATGAATATGTGGTGGAAGAACTGTCTGTTTTTGATCGTCACTATAAATATAAGCAGATCGAAAGCAGCTTCACCCAGCCCAATGCACAAGTTTGTCAAAAAATGCTGGAATGGGCATGTGATGCAGCGGAACAATCAGATAAAGATTTGCTGGAACTCTACTGTGGCAATGGGAACTTTACCCTGCCGCTTTCGACCAAATTCCGCCGTGTTTTGGCCACTGAATTAGCCAAATCTTCAGTTTATGCAGCTGAGTGGAATATTGAGCAGAACCAGATTGAAAATATTCAGGTTGCGCGTCTGTCTGCCGAAGAATTCACTCAAGCCTATAATGGCGAACGTGTTTTCCGTCGTTTGCAGGAAGCACAAATTGACATTTCGACTTATGATTTTGATACGGTATTTGTCGATCCACCGCGTGCTGGTATTGATGATGAAACGCTGAAACTGTTACAGCGTTTCCAGCGTATTATTTACATTTCTTGTAATCCAAATACCTTATATGACAATCTGAAACAGTTGTCTCAAACGCATAGAATCAGCAAGTTCGCCATGTTTGACCAGTTCCCGTATACACATCATGTTGAAACGGGTGTATTGTTGGAAAAAGTATAAAGAATTTGTTTCAATTTATTATATTGTTACAAAAATGGAGCTTTTTGAAGCTCCATTTTTTATACTATAAATCATGTATTTAATAATAAATATTGACTTGTACAGCAAGAAATATCGTTAGACCTTTAGGCTTCAATCGGAAATTTTCTAGCCTGACTGCTGCTTTTATCACATAGGTCCTATTGCTTTATTTATTTAATTGGCTATATTTCACTCTATGTTAGGTTGTTGTATGAAGGCTCTATGAGTTTTTGGCAAAAGTTGTTTTCTCATGAACAACACAATGAACACAAGAATCAAATTGCTTGTGTTGAAAATGATTGCTCTTGCAAGACAAATGAACAGCTTCTTGAAGCACTTTCTAAAGCTACTGATGAAGAAATCATCATCGGAATTAAAAAGGTTCTTGTATCTCGCGGCTATAGCCGCAAAGAACTGAATGAACTTCAGCACTTGCCATTGCAGTAATCGGCCAAGGTTACAGCCGTATAAAGAAAGCACTTGCGTAGTCAGGTGCTTTTTTTATGCTTGAAAGTTTAGTTTAAGGGTTTGGTCTTCTCTATTTCAGCATAGTTTATTAACTTCAACTTTAAAAGCTTCAGGGATCAGGCAGAAAATGTTGAATGACTTCCTTGATCCATGCTTGTGATTTTGCAGAAATTTTAGTACTTGCTTAGGCTATTTAAAACCTTTATCAGAAGAATATGTTCTAAATTCTGCTCTCTTCTAGCTCCTTTAAAACTTGGCTTAATAACTCTTCAATTCTGATCTGAAACTCAGGCAAGGCATCGATTAATTTAGCAAAACACAGTACACTTCCTATTAAACGACAATGCTTTTTTAAATGGCTTAATTCTGATATGCAACAGACTAAACGGTTTCCCATAGGCGCACATCTTATGGTTAAACATTTCGGTTATACCCATCATGGGATTTACGCCGGACGTGGTCGTGTCATTCATTATTCCGGCTTTGCGCATTTATTCAAGAAACGCCCGATTGAAATAACTTCTATTGAAAAATTCAGTCATGGCAAACCAATTCATATGCAACATTATGACTCGGCAAAATATAAAGGTCGTAAAGTGGTGCGCCGCATGCGGTCCAGAATGCATGAAAACAACTATCATCTGATTATTAATAATTGCGAACATTTGTGTACCTGGGCGATTACCGGTGTGGAAAGTAGCCCGCAAGTAATTTATATGATGAATCGCCTGACCACGATTGGTTATATCAGCTCGATGATGAGTTTTATGAACAGCATGTTCCTGACCCTGACCACGACCAGTTTCGCATTGGCGCTGTACATCAAGAAAAAACTCAGAGATAAAGCCAATCTGCGTTTGCAACAATACCGTGAATTGCAAGATCAGGCTAAAACCAAAGTGTCAGACCTGACCAATCTTAAACATCGTTAATTTAAAGCTCAGCCTGCCGATGATTTTTTGTGAGCAAGAAATTTTAAGTTCGTGTTTTACATTTTGATGATGTTGATAAGGAATCAAGTCAAATAGCCTTTTCTGGCTTGAATTGCCTCAGGTAGTGCTTTACCTAAAGAACTTAGGGTTTCCCGCTCGACCAGTCGCACAATTGAATCTAGCGGCAGATCGTTGTCCTGCAAGCCAAAGGGCTCTTCCAGTTCCGCACTGAGTTCATCCAGCCCGAGTAGCATATAGGCAATCAATCCAACCAGAATTGGTGTCCACAGGCCTAAATTTGCCTGCAAACTGAAAGGCAGGATAAAGCAAAAAGAATAAACCGCACGATGTAACAATACCGAATAAGAAAATGGTAATGGCGTGGACAAAATCCGGTCACAACCAGCCTGAATATCTCCCAAAGCCACAGTGTGCTGATTCAGGTTATTATAAATAATATCGCTGATCTTGCCCTGCTTATATTGCTGCACCAGCTCTTTTTGCATCTGTTCCAGCACCCATTGGGATGGATTGATTTGCATGGGCAATTGCTCAAATGACTTGGGTTCAAAACCGGCAGTGGCTTCATAAGCCTGAATACTGGGCGTTTGCTGTCTCAGCCGATCACGTAATAGATGGGTAAACAGCATCATGCGATATAGCAAAACTTCACGGATTTGATCATCTAGCACATGGCTGTCACGGCATAAATGACGCGTGGTTGCAATCAACGCACCCCAAAGCTTGCGCCCTTCCCACCAGCGATCATAGCAGGCCGTATTTCTAAAACTCAGAAAGATCGAAAGAATGACACCAAAAATGGTAAAGCCAATTGCCGGGACAGCAGGAAGGCTCACGAAATGCGCCTGACTCAAATACACTAGTAAAGCGGAAATAAAAACCACCAAAACCAATGCGGGCAGCACCTTGGGCAGAATCGTTCCCTGCCAGGCAAACAGTAAGCCCAAACTATTATTCTTATCACGCACAATCATGCAATTTTCCCTGCTGTATTGAAAAAGCCCAACCAGAGTTGGGCTTTTTACATTCTGACTTAAACCAGCTTATTTGCCTGGTTTAAAGCTGTCCTTAAGATCCAGAATACGGTTGAATACCGGTTTTTCGCTGGAATGATCATATTGATCAGCCACAAAATAGCCTTCACGCTCAAACTGGAAACGGTCTTCCGGTTGTGCTTGTGCCAAAGCAGGCTCAATCACGGCCTGAACTACCTTCAATGATTCAGGGTTCAGGTTTGCCAAGAAGTCATCGCCCACCTCAGGATCAGATTCAGTAAACAGACGGTCGTAAATACGCACTTCCGCAGGAACGCCTTTTGTCGCAGATACCCAGTGAATCACGCCTTTCACCTTACGACCTTCAGGATTTTTACCTAAAGTTTCAGGATCAATCGAACATTTCAGCTCAACCACTTCACCATTTTCATCTTTAATGACTTCGTCACATTTGATGACATAGGCATGACGTAAACGAACTTCACCTCCTGGAATCAGACGTTTAAAGCCTTTTGGTGGCTCTTCTTCAAAGTCTTTACGGTCAATATACAGCTCAGTCGTCAATGGAATAACGCGCTCGCCCATATCGACATTCGGATGACGTGAATGGGTCAGGTCCATATCGGCTGGCAAGTTGGTTAAAGTCACTTTTAATGGATTTAACACAGCCATACCACGAGCGGCAGTATTTTCCAGAGACTGGCGAATACAGTATTCCAGCATAGCTACATCGACAATACTTCCATCAACTTTCGATACACCGACACGTTGACAGAAATCACGTAGACCTTCAGGTGTGAAACCACGACGACGCATACCGACTACAGTTGGCATACGTGGGTCATCCCAGCCCTGAACATAGCTACCTTCCACCAGTTTACGTAATTTACGTTTCGAGGTGATGGTATAGTCCACATTCAAACGGCTCGATTCATACTGACGTGGCACGGATGGTGATTTAACTTTTGCCACTACCCAATCATAGAACGGACGATGATCCTGGAATTCCAGGGTACAGAGTGAATGCGTAATGCCTTCAATCGCATCAGACAATGGATGCGCATAGTCATACATTGGATAAATTTTCCATTTATCGCCAGTCTGATGGTGTTCAGAATGCAGGATACGATACAGAATCGGATCACGCATATGCACGTTCGGTGAAGTCATATCAATCTTGGCACGTAATACAGCCTGACCTTCTGCATATTCACCGCTGCGCATTTTCTCAAAACGCTCCAGGTTTTCTGCAACCGTTGCATCGCGTTGTGGCGAGTTCTTGCCTGGCTCAACGAAATTACCGCGGTTTAAACGGATCTCTTCAGGGCTTTGCAAATCCACATAGGCATCGCCCTGCTCAATCAGCTGAACTGCCCAGGTATAAAGTTGATCGAAATAGCTTGATGCATAACGCGGCTCGCCTTCCCATTGGAAACCCAGCCATTTCACATCATTGGCAATACCATCCACATATTCCTGCTCTTCGGCATCCGGGTTGGTATCGTCAAAACGCAGGTTACACACACCTTTAAATTCTTCAGCAATTCCGAAGTTCAAGCAAATTGCTTTCACATGGCCAATATGTAAATAGCCATTCGGCTCAGGCGGAAAACGCGTCACCACCTGTTGAGTACGACCAGCGGCTAAATCATCGGTAATGACCTGACGTACAAAGTCCAAGCCCGGTTGTTGTTCTTGCTGCTGCACTGAATCGACTGCATTGTTCTTTTGGGTCGGGTTCTCGGGCAGAGATGTCACAACATCATTTGGCTTCATGATCAATCATTCACTTCTAAAGTTAAAAAGGGATTAACGAATATTTAATCGCACAGGTTGTACGCATATTCATTATCAAAGTTCCTTAGTTTAACTAGAGGTGAATAATCTCTCAACCGCTAACTATGGTATTTGATTTCAATTCACCCATTTTAAAAAATGAAAATACGGCGAGTTGCCTGAAACTAAAATATCAGTGCTTGTACAAGCAGTAAAATCATTAATTTACGCCAATTCAAAATAGGGTACCTGATAGGGCAATATCTGAAATGCCTTGATAAATCAACGTATAAATAAGGTATTATTTTTATGCTTTTAACAAAGAAAATAATGTTTTTACTTGCCTTGTCGAATGTAGTTTGCTTATGCTTCACTCATTCAGAAAAAACCATGGCACTCGTCCATGATCAGGAGATTACACAATGAGTTTTCCTCAAGTCGAATTAAACACCAATAAAGGTCGTATTGTTCTAGAACTCAATGCTGAAAAAGCACCTAAAACCGTAGCTAACTTTTTAGAATACGTACGTGACGGTTTTTATGACGGCGTAATTTTCCACCGTGTTATTGATGGTTTCATGATCCAAGGCGGCGGCATGGATGAAAACTTCAAAGAAAAAGCAACACGTGATGCAATCGAAAACGAAGCAGACAACGGCTTGACCAATGACGAAGGTACGATTGCAATGGCGCGTACTCAGGCACCGCACTCTGCTTCTGCTCAGTTCTTCATTAACGTGAAAAACAACTCATTCCTTAACCACTCTGGCAAAACTGCTCAAGGTTGGGGTTATGCCGTATTTGGTAAAGTCGTTGAAGGTATGGACGTTGTGAACGAAATCAAAAACGTACGTACTGGCAACCGTGGCTACCACGCTGACGTTCCTCTAGAAAACGTAGTAATCGAATCTGCAAAAATCATTTCTGAATAAAAAACGTCCTCTCCGTTCTTTTATGAGTTTTAAAGCAACACTTTAAAACAGTGTAATGGAAAATCCCTCATATGAATGAGGGATCTAGAGAGGAATAAAAGGAAAAGATTCGTGACCTATCTGTTTATCTCAGATTTACATTTGTCACCTGATCACCCTCGACTTGTTCGGGGGTTTTTAGATTTATTAACTGAATATCAAAATCAAAATACCCAATTGTATATTCTGGGTGACTGGTTCAATGCCTGGATTGGTGATGACTATACCTCTCCATGGCTGGACGAAATTGTCACTGCATTAAAACAGTTTACTCAGGCTGGGAATCAAGTCTATTTTCAGGCCGGCAACCGGGATTTTGTCTTAGGAAGTAAATTTTTAGCTCGATTTGGCGGGCAGCTTCTTCCCGAAATCGATCAGCTAATCATTGCCGGAACACATTTTCGCCTGGAACATGGCGATGCCCTATGTACCGATGACGTCTCCTATCAGCGTTTTAAAAAGATTATTCGTCATCCCTGGCTACTTGGCTTCTTAAGAAAAACCCCTCTCTCATTTCGAACCAGACTAGCCAACCGCTTTCGTCAACAAAGCCATCAGGCACAACAGTTTAAAAGCTATGAAGTGATGGACGTCAACCCACATGCAGTTGAGCTGGCATTACAGGATGTAGATGTACTAATCCATGGTCATACGCATCGCGCAGCCATTCATCAGTTAGCCCAGAAAAGAAGAATTGTACTAGGCGACTGGAAAGAAGACAGTGCAGAGATTCTGGAAATTCAGGAAGATCAAAGTTTTGATACCCTGAAACTAAAAAAGTGGCGATATTAATCAGCCACTTTTTACGATATTGATCTGCTTAACACAGACGATAAAGCTGGTTTACCCCAGTATAGAAACTTTTACCATCGAGATTGAACTGAAATTCCTCACCCGTTGGCAATTGAATCATTTTACCGACCTCAACCCAGATAAAACCGTCCATTGTATTTTGCTTGCGCTTTAATGGAACCAGTTTCACGTTAATTTCATTGCCATCAGCGGCAGTGGCAATATGCCATTCATTGATTTTGATCAAAATATTTACTCACACGATATGAGCTTTTTGTGACTATATGGAGAGAGATTAATAACAACCTAGTTTACATAATAGTTCTATGGTTAGTAGATCTTATTTGAGTTCAAATACTTGAACTAAAAAGTACATCACAATCAGCTTAAAATAATAATAGAAGCAAGAACAGTACTTGCTTGAAGTGCAGCCAGTGTAAGCTATTTATCCAGCAAAAGCAAAATTACATTGTAATGACAATAGAATGGGATTTTTAAGAACTTTTTTCATGCTTTGTTAATTATTAGGCTTTTGATTTTTATGATCTAAAATTCATTTTAACGTTACTTCATTTCCGTTGATAAACAAAACCTGTCTTTAAATACCTTAAAATCAATATTAGAGACATGAAACTCAGCCCGAGGTACAGCAAGTTCCACTCTCCCGTCTTTTGATAATTTAGGATCAAGAGAATAGCATTTAAGGCTACAAACAGTACGTGAATCATAAAAAAGGCTTGTTGCACTCGTCTAGTTTTTTGCTGACGTTGGTTCTCTAAGATGTTCTGCTGTTCTTGTAAAAATTGTTCTGCATCTTGAAGGTTCATTATGATTTTCTTATGGCTGAATGAATAGCTCATCTAAAGAATTTCCGGTTAAAAATAAACTAAAAATCTAAGCAAGCTATTCATTCAGAATCTCTTGTTGATTAATAACCGCTAGTCGGATTAATCACATTGATATCCTTTTTATATTTCCCCAATAGATCACGCAAGGAATTCATCAAAATACTGGTATCTACGCCCACTGCTACAAACTCAGTGCCAAGTTCGATATATTTTTGCGTCACTTCATGCTGGGTTGACAGAATTCCTGCAGCTTTGCCTGCAGAACGAATCCGCTGGATTGCATCAATTACAGCTTTTTGTACTTCAGGATGATTCGGATCACCTTGATAACCCATAGTGGCAGATAGATCAACGGCGCCAATAAACACGCCATCAATCCCGTCGATCTGAAGAATAGCATCCAGATTTTCAAGTCCTGTGACCGATTCAATCTGGATTAATAAACAGATTTCTTCATGTGCCGTCTGATAATAATTTGGAATGCTGTTCCAGCGGGTGGCACGTGCCAGTGCAGCACCAACGCCACGAATTCCTTCAGGCGGATAACGGACTGCCCTGACCATGAGTTCGGCCTGTTCCACGGTTTCTACCATCGGAATCAACAGCGTTTGTGCACCGATATCAAGGAGTTGCTTGATCAGTTGTACGCTACCAATGGGTGGTCGTACTACTGCTTGCGAGGGATAAGCAGCAATACTTTGCAGTTGCGACAAAGTCGTTCTCAAATCACTGGGTGCATGCTCACCATCAATCAGCAGCCAGTCATAACCTGCATTTGCCGCAATCTCGGTTCCATAGGCATCTGCCAATCCATAAGCCGATTTGCTGCTGGGTTTTCAGTTTGTGTTTAAAGTAATTGGTCACTTGCATCCGCTAACCTATTTGCATGTTGCTGGCGATGCCTCTTATTAAACGCTTCTCGCTTAAAAGTGCCAATAGACAAAAACTGGATTTTAATCTGATTTAACTCTAAGTTTTGCTTGAATCCAGCTCAAGATCATCTCAAAACAGGCTTTTGTCAACGGCATTTTAAAATTGACCCCTTTTACCTTAAAAATGGCGAAGTAAAATTGACCCCTTTGATCTCGTATTAAGTTTCAACCTGCGGCTGAATCCCAATTCTTTT